>CAZKPI010001050.1:0-1501 GCA_964554555.1 uncultured bacterium | reverse complement strand
GTTGCGCGGCTTCAACCTCTGTTCCCGGGAGATGAGCCGCAAGTTCGTCCACCTGGCGGCCGGAGTGGTGGCCACCACCTTCGCCTACGTCTTCACCTCGCACTGGACCCTGCTGGTCATGTGTGCGGCCTTCGTCGTGCTGGTCAAAGCCGGCAAGGCTTTCGACCTCCTGCCCTCCATCCACGGGGTGAGCCGCCAGTCCTGGGGGGCGGTCCTGCACCCGGTGGCCATCTACCTCACCTTCCTGACCTGTTCCGCCATGCGGCGCCCCGAGTATTACGTCATCGCCACGCTGGTGCTGTCGGTCTCGGACGCGTTGGCCGCCCTGATCGGCAAAGCCTACGGGTTCAAGATCTACGAGGTCGAGACGGAAGAGGGGAAGAAAAGCGTCGAGGGCTCGGTCATCTTCCTGTTGTCGACCTTCATCATCGTCCACCTGGGCCTGCTCCTATTGACCGACACCGGCCGCCTCGAGTGCGTGCTGTCGGCCATCGTCATCGCCATCCTGGTCACCATTTTCGAAGCGCTGTCGCTGGGCGGGGCCGACAACTTCTTCATCCCCTTCGGCACCCTGTTCGTGCTGATGAAGCTGGCCCACGCCCCGGTTTCCATGCTGGCCTTCCGGGTCGGCCTGCTCCTCTTCACCATGGGTTCGACCCTGCTGTTCGCGGTCATCTCGGGGAAGTTCGGCACCTCAGGCGTCATCGGCATCGGCCTGGTCGGCTACGGCTGTTGGATCCTCGTCGCCTGGCACTGGTACGTCCCCATCCTGATCACCACCCTGCTGTTGGCCTTCACCGACTTCTTCATCGAGACCCGCGACGACAACGAACCAGACCAGGTCAGGGTGCGGCCGGTCTTCTACATGTTCATCGTCTCGTTCGCCTGTCTGCTGGCAGGCAGTTTCTTCCCGCACCTGGTGCGGCCCCTGACCGTCCCGTTTCTGATCACGATCACGGCCGCCCTGAGCGTGCGCTGGGCCTGGCAGATCCGCAGTCAGCGGCCGGACCCCGCCGACACCCGACCCCGCTGGCTGGTCCGCCCGGGCTTCGTGGGCCGGGCCTTCCTGCTGACCGTCGTGTTCCTGGCCTTCCACCTGGCGGTGCGGGATTTTGGCCTGGAGCCGGTCTTTTCGTTCCTCTCGCTCTGGATCGGGACGATGCTGGGCGACCGGCTCTACTGGGCCATCGGCGGCCGCTATCTGGGCCGGTGGGCGCGCGTCGAGTTCCTGCGGATGGGGATGGTCGTGTTCCTGCTCACCTCGGCCCTGGTGTTCTGGGCAAACCTGGCCTACTACCAGGCCCGCTGACCGGTCGGGCCGCCCCCGACCGGCCCCTGGGGGCCGCGGCCGCGGCGAGGAAAACGGTTGTCCCGCGCGGTGACAGGGTGGCCGGAGGCCGCGGTCAAGGGGCCGACGGGGTCCCGGAAGCGGGACAGGCGACCGGGCCCGCCGGGGGGAGAGGCGGGCCCGATGGGGCCGGGACCGCGGCAGAGGCTGAGG
>CAZKPI010001049.1:1248-1505 GCA_964554555.1 uncultured bacterium | reverse complement strand
GCCCTGGCGGGCCTGGCCGCGCTGGCGGGGGCCATCGGCGGGTGTACCGGGCCGGGACAGCCAGGGCAGGCGACGACCGACCTTCCCTACCCCTACCGTGAGTCGACCCAGCACAGCGTGGTTTCCTTCAGCGGCCAGCTGACGGCCGCCAGTTCCACCAACCTGTCCCTGCGTCAGGGGGCGTGGGGGCTGATCTCCTGGATGAAGGAGGAGGGGCAGTTGATCGCCTCGGGGGAGCTGGCCGCCGTCATCGACAT
>CAZKPI010001049.1:0-1175 GCA_964554555.1 uncultured bacterium | reverse complement strand
TCCCGGCGCGAGCACGTCCTCGACACCCCGCGCACGCTGGCCGAAAGCCGATCCGAGGTCGAGAGCAAGGCCCGCCTGCTGGCCCAGCGCCGCCAGGAACTGGCCTGGCTGGAAGCCGGCCCCACCCCCGACCAGGTCTGGAAGGCGGTCACGGCCGTGGACATCGCCGCCCAGGCGGGTTCCTTTTCGCGCCAGGTGCTCGCCGGACAGCGGCGGGTCACCGAACGCGGGTTCGACAGCCCCTTCACCCTGCGCCGTTGCGAGCTCGATGCCCGGGCCCGCGAGGTCGAATGGTCATACAACCGCCAGCTGTTGGATCGCCTGCTGGCCGGACCCAAGCCCGAGGAACTGGCCAGGGGCGCCTTCCAGGTGGAGGTGGCGGCGGGCGAGGCGGCCCTGGCCCGCCGCCAGCTGGAATCCGCCTCGGCCTCCCGGCAGGTCGATGCCAAGGGGCTCGAGTTCGAGATCGAGGTGCGCGGGGCGGAACTGCGCGAGACCAGCGACCGTCTCGACCAGCGCCGCCTGTTCGCCCCGGCCGCCGGCCTGGTGATCCACCCGATGATGTGGGGCGAGAAGTTCGCGCGCGGCCGCGAGGTCTGGGAAGACGTCCCGTTCATGAAGATCGTCGCCACAGCCGGGTTCGAGGTCGACTGTTCGGTCGATGAGCCGGTCTCGGCCCTGCTCAAAACCGGCGCCTCCGCCGTGGTGCGGCTGGACGCCTTTCCCGACCGGGCCCTGCCCGGCCGGCTGACCTTCATCGGGAAATCGCCCCGCCAGCAGATCTTCCGGCGCCGCAGTCAGTTCAAGAAATTCCCGGTCACGGTGGCGGTCGACGTCGGTTCCCTGCCCGTGCGGCTCGGGCTGAAAGCCCGGATCACGGTGGTGGCGACCGAGGCGACCGGGGTGTTCCTGCCCCGCGACGTGGTGGGGGGAACCGAAGCCTCGCCGACCGTGCGGGTTCCCGGCCTCCTCGGGGGCGCCTCCCCCCGGCCGGTGCGGGTGGTGCCCTTCGACAGCGACCTGGTGCGGTGGCTCGATCCCCCCGCCAGCGCAGGAACGGTGCTGTACCCATGACGTCCCGAGGCAGACGCGGCGCCGCCGCCGCCCGTTTGGCCAGGTCAGCGGGTATGGCCGCCCCGCCGGGAATCCCGGCCGCGGAGCCCTGGCCCGTCCGG
>CAZKPI010001048.1:0-1506 GCA_964554555.1 uncultured bacterium | reverse complement strand
GGCCGCGGCGCGGTCGCGGCTCGAGCAGGTGAAGGCGGGGGTGACCGAGCAGGTGCACCGGTCGCTGGCCGCCCTGCAGACCGCCCGCCGCCGTCTCGAGCGGACGAAGGCGGGGCTGGCGGCGGCCGGGGAGGCCCATCGCATCGAGGCCATGAAGTTCGCCCAGGGGCGGGGCACCATCACCGACCTGCT
This sequence comes from uncultured bacterium, assembly GCA_964554555.1. Taxonomy (GTDB): domain Bacteria; phylum Muiribacteriota; class Ozemobacteria; order Ozemobacterales; family Ozemobacteraceae; genus Ozemobacter. The sequence continues at coordinate 1,314 of CAZKPI010001048.1, read as the reverse complement.
CGACGCCGAAGCCGCCCTGTTCGCCGCCCGGGCGCAGGACATCAAGGCCGCCAACGACCTCGCCGCCGCCCGGATCGCCCTTCTGCTGGCCGTCGGCGACCCCCGCCTGGCGCCCTGAGGACCGCGGGGTTTGGCCGGGTCATGCGCGGCGGCGGTTCAGAACGGCCCGGCGCTAATCCGGCTGGCGAGGGGTTTCGCCGGGGGCACCGGGTCATGGTGATGCTCCCTGGTCTTCAGAACGAAGCCGTTTCATCACGTGTCGGCCTGACCCGTTCTTGTTGATTCCCCGCGACAGTGGCTGGCCTGGGCGCCCCGGACACGGGACGGCTCAGAACAGGCGGGCCATGACCTGGTTGGCGAGGGGAAGGCCCGCGGCCGAAAGGCGATGGCGGGTGCCGTCACGGATCAGCAGACCGGCGGCCACCTCGCGGGCCAGGGCGTCGGTCAGGGCGGGGGCGGGCGGGCCGAACCGGCGGGTGAACTCCTCCAGGTCGAAGCCTTCCTGCAGGAGACGCAGTCGCAGCATCAAAAACTCCCGCTGTCCCGCTTCCCGGGTCACCGTCTCGGCCGCCGGCGGCGCCCCGGCCAGCCAGGCGTCCAGGGAAGCGGGGTTGGACCGGCGCACCATGCCGAGCGTGCCGACCGCCGCGGGTCCGAAGCCCAGGTAGTCCTGCTGGTGCCAATAGCCGAGATTGTGCCGGCACCGGCTGTCGGGGCGGGCGAAGTTCGAGATCTCGTAGTGCTCGAACCCGGCCGCGGCCAGCGTGGCGGCCACCTCGAACAGGTCCTCGGGCCCGGCCTCGTCGGGGTCGGCCCGCCGCCCCGCCTCGACCCACGCGGCATAGGGGGTGCCCTCCTCAAGGGTCAGGAAATATGCCGACACGTGCCGGACCGGCAGGCCGGCGACGAAGGTGCCGAGGTCGCGGGCCGGCGAGGGCAGTTCCGGCACCCCGAGGATGAGGTCGATGCCGACGTTGGGCGTGGCCTCGAGCGCAGTGGCAACGGCCTGCCGGCCCTGCGCGGCGGTGCCGGCGCGCCCCAGCCAGGCGATCTCCTCGTCGCGCAGGCGCTGGAGGCCGAGGCTGAGCCGCAGGCCGGGCAGGCCCCGCACCAGGGGCAGGAAGTCGCGGCTCCAGGTCTCGGGGTTGGTCTCGATCGTCCATTCCTCGACGGGCGAACCGCCAAGGACGTTCGTCAATGTCTGCAGAAGTGTGCCGAAGCGGGCCGGCCCCAGGGAGGTCGGGTTGCCGCCGCCGATGAAGACGGTGGTGACCCGGGCCGCCAGGCCGGGGGTCAGGGTCTGGCGCACTTCCC
>CAZKPI010001047.1:0-1507 GCA_964554555.1 uncultured bacterium | reverse complement strand
CGGGGGTGGAGGGGCAGGGGTGCCCGTCTCGATCACGAAGGATTCGCCCGGGCGCAGGGATTTGACCCGCTTCCCTTTCTGGTCGAGCACCAGGCCGCCCTGGGGAGCGGCCAGCCGGACGGCGGGCAGGCCCTGGCCGAGGCCGATGCGCAGGATGGTCTCGGCCGACCGGGCCGGGGCCAGGGCCAAGCCGACGAAAATCCAGAGCAGGGCGGCCAGCGGCAGGCCCAGGGATACTGGCACCAGGGGCCGTCGGCAGGATTGGCGAAGTGATGGGGGGGCCAGGGGGAGGGAAAAAACAGGCATGCATTCTTCTTCGGCCCTTTGGGGCGGGGGAAGGGGGGGGGGGGTTCGGGACGGCCACCGGGAGGGGGGCCGGGAGGGAACGGCGGGGCCGGGAGGGAACGGCGGGGCCGGGAGGGAACGGGCGCCGGAAGCGTTCCCGGTCTTCCCCAGGACGGGTCTGGGAGAAATGGTTGCGGCCGGGGGCTTGGGCTTCTTGACCGACCTGGTCAGGGAGTCAGGCGCCAGCGGGGGTCGTCGCGGAACCGCTCCTCCTCGCTGAACAGACAGCCGCAGTATTTCTGGCGGTACAGGTCTTCGCGGCGGGCGACTTCGTAGGTCTGCCGGAAGGCGGGGCGGAGGTCCTGATCGAGGAAGGGGACGCCGACGGCGGCGGCCACCTGGTGGCCGGTGGCGACGAGGAGGTCGTGTTCCTGGTAGGGGCTGATCAGGAGGGTGGTGGAAAATGCCTCGCAGTTTTCCTGGCGGGCCCGCCGGGCGGCGGCGGTCAGGCGGAGGCGGAAGCAGGCGGCACAGCGGGCCGGCCGGTCGGTGATGGCGCCGAGGGAGCCCAGGAACCGGTGCAGGCCGTAGGCGGGGTCGCCGGTGAGCGTGGGGAGGCCGAGGCGGGCGGTCAGCTTGCGGAAGGAGGCGAACCGCTGGAAGTATTCCGTGTAGGGGTGGATATTGGGGTTTTCCCAGAAGGCGACGATGGCGCGGTCGGGGGCGGCGGCCTGCAGGGCGGGGACGGAGCCGCCCAGGCACGGGCCGCAACAGGCGTGGAGGAGCAGGGCCATGGTCGATGCCTTTCCTTCCGGCGAGGATGAAGGCATTCTAGCACGGGGGTTCGCCTAAGGGCCAGGAGCGGCGGGCGGCCCGGCCGCCGGGGCGGCGGGACCGGGGCCGGCCACCATGATGGGAATGGCCGCCCAGGTGTCGTCGGGCACGATCCGGTCGAGGGCCGCCGCCATGCTGGCCTGGTTCATGAAGGGGAGCCGGCGGCGGATGGCGGCCAGTTGGACGGGCTTGCCGGCCGTGACGGCCCGCGTCTCGCGCACCGCCCAGCGGAACCGGTCGGTCCAGGGCGTGCCGAAGGGCATGGCTTCGAAGTCGAACCAGTCGTAGGTGACCTGGCAGGTGAGGATGTAACTGCCTCCCTTCGGGGAATAGAAAAAGTAGGCCTGGTCATGGTCGGCGGGGTCGGGGGGGCGGCCGGTGCGGTGCT
>CAZKPI010001046.1:0-1513 GCA_964554555.1 uncultured bacterium | reverse complement strand
GGCAAGGTGCGGGTCGTCAAATGCCCGAACTTCCCTGGCCCTCGCCCGCTCCCAACCTCCATGCGATCCGCCGCCTCTACCCCTGGCTGGCCGGTCTCGGCCCCCCTCCCGCCCCCGAACTCGAGCGGCAGGTGACCCGGCAGATCCGCTTCCTGTTCGGCGACGAGAAGGATCTTTCCCTGTTGCGGGAAGCCCAGGGCCGTCTGCTGGAGACCTTCGCGGGCGGGGAAACCGGTTCCCTGGCCTGGACCGCCGGGCCGGAGGGCGGCATCTTCCTGCATCTCCCCCGCAACCCCACGGCGGCCGAGGTGTTCCGGCAGGTGGTGGGAACCGCCGGCCGCGGGCCTCGTGACAGGGCCCCCGCCCTCCCCGACGGGAGCGGGGGGGCTGGCCTGGCGGCGGCCGTCCTGGGCGGGTCTGACCGGCCAGGGTTCTTCCTGGCCGACGGCACGCGCTCCCCGCTGGCGGAGCAGGCCCGGGCCGCCCTGCAGGCCGGGGCGGCCTACGCCGGGACGGTCGGAGAGCGGTGGTGGGTCTTTCAGGAAGGACGGGCGGGACGGGTGGTCGGGGCAGGCTTCCCGCAGCCGGCGCCGCCTTCCCCCTGGACGCGGACGGCCTGGTGGGGCACCGCCGCCCTGGCGGCCTTCCTGCTCTGGCGCCGGGCCGCCGCTCCCGCCGACCTGCTGGCGGGCTTTCCTCTGCGGCGGGTGCTGACCCTGCTGTTCGCCGCCGCCGGCCTGGTTCCCCTCGCCGTTCTGCTCCTGCTGTCGATCGACCTCGTCCGCCAGGCCGGCCTGGTGACCGAAACCCGCCTGTCCGCCGCCCAGCAGGACGTCCTGCAGGGCCTGGCCCGCGATTTCGACCTCTTCCGGCGGGAGCGGGGGCGCTGGCTGACGGCCTGGGCCGACGCGCTGGGTGACGACCCGGACGACCGGGCGGTGGCGCGGTTCGTCGCCGGCCTGCGCCGGCGGGGCCTGTTGGGAAGGTATTCCCTCTGCGACGGGGCGGGCCGGCCGTTGTTCGGCAACTGGGGCCGGCTCACCCCCGACCAGGCGGCCCTGCACATCAGCCTGGCGCGCCGCGCCGTGGAACTGTATGCCCCGGCCCGGGCGGCGGCCACCCCCTACCGGGGAAATGCGGTGTCCGACCGCGCGGTCACCGCCGAGGGCCTGGGATTGAACGACCTGTTGCGCTACCCGGACCTTCTCCACCTGGTCCAGACCGGCCAGGAGCGGTATCTCCGCTTCATGCGCATCCGGCCGGGCACGGGCCGCCTGGCCTATGTCGAGATACGGATTCCCCTCGACCAGGCGGTCCGCGTCTACCTGCGGGAACGGACCCGACGGCGGGCCGCCTGCCAGAACCTGGGACTGCGCTTTGCCGCCCTCGACCCGGCCGCCGCCCGGTGGGTCATTCCCCCGCCGCCCGGCCTGGACCGGCCCTGCCGGCGTCTCGCCTGGCGCGCCGCCGCCACCGGCCAGGCCCACCGCCACGGCTGCCGCCGCCACCACCG
>CAZKPI010001045.1:0-1525 GCA_964554555.1 uncultured bacterium | reverse complement strand
TAGACCTTCACCCCGCATTTCATCAGGCCCTTGACCAGCGGCCGGACCCAGGGGTCCAGCTCACGGCCGGCCATGATGCCGATCGAGCGGCCCAGCAGGCGCGGGGCATAGGGCTCGAAGACGAACCGCGGCCGGGCTACCGATTCCCCTCCCATCCTGACCCAGCGCTCTTCTGGCAGATACCCCGGGGGCGGGGTGAGGCGGAGCCGCAGGTTGCGGAAGATGACCGGGAACTCGCAGGCGAAATACCCGCCCGTCGTGGTCTGCACCATCCGCGAGGTTGAGGTCTGGATCCGGACTTTCTCCAGGCCCGTCTTGGCGGTGCCCGAAAAGACCTGCCCGATGACGAGGTTGCCCCGCGGCGCCGCCACCTCCACTTCCGCCCGGGCGATCACTTTCTCCTCGGCCGTCACCTCGACCACTTGCGGCCCGGTTTCTTCCCCGGTGAGCGGCAGAAGGATCACAGCCTTCCCGTCGGGACCGGTGACACCAGGGATGGTCCGGTCTCCCCAGCGGGCGAGGAAGGCCATCTGGCGCTGGTTCACCCGGCCGAAGGCATCCTTCAGGACCAGCACCAGGGGGAACTCGCCTTTCAGGCCGCGCGGGATGTAGGAAGCCACCGGCGTCAGAACGCTCCCCTCGGGCGGGAGTTCCAGCTTCACGGGGAGCTTCACCGTGCGGGAGACGCTCCCTTTCAGGCCGGTGAACAGCATGGAGATTTCATAATCGCCAGAGGTCAGTGGTTTGGTGTTGTACAGGGCATAGACCGTACCCCCGAAGGGAATGCGCTCGAGGGCGAACTCCGTGCGGCCGGGAGGAGTGACCTGGATCCGCGCCTGGGCGATGGGTTCGGTGGTCGACACGATGAACCGGGTGAAGGCGGTGTTGACGAACGCGGGCCGGGTGGCGAACACCTCGGCCTCCAGCCGGGGCTGGCTGAAGGCCTTCCGGATGGCCATGCGCAGGATCTGGGCCTCAGCCGTCAGCCCCTTGGCGCTCTTGAGTTCCTGCTCGATGGGCTTGAGGCTGATGTAGCTGGCCTCGGTGAGCACCCCCGGCACCGGGCAGTTGCGCAGAACGAAGAACCCGCCCGGGATCAGAAGGGTGGGTTGGTCGCCCTTCCGGGGCTTGAACCCCTCCGCCATGGCCTGACCCGCCAGCCAGGACATGCCCTGGTCGAGGCCGTTGTAGAAGATCTCGGCGCGGTTGACCACATTCCTGTTCAGAGAGGCATTGTGGTGGATCGACACGAACAGGTCAGGGTTGGTCCGACTGGCGATCCCGACGCGGTCACCCAATGAGAGGAACTGGTCGCCCTCCCGGGTCATGGAAACCGTTGCCCCATCAGCCAGAAGGAGCATACGGAGGTAGGTGGCGACCCGCAGGTTGGCCGTCGATTCCTTCAGCCCGCTGGGGCCGACCGCGCCGGAGTCGGCGCCGCCGTGGCCGGGGTCGAGCAGGATGGAAACGCCCTTCAAAGGCTTGGTGGCCGGCGGCCTGGCCGCCTCCGATGGCGTGGTGGTGA
>CAZKPI010001044.1:0-1531 GCA_964554555.1 uncultured bacterium | reverse complement strand
GGGCCCCAGGAAGGCTCCGGATCGCCGGCCCTGGCCTGGCCGGAGGGAGGATGTGACCGGGATGCAAACTCGGGCGGGGATTGCTATAATGCCTGCATGTATACGATCGGATGGTGGCGTCGCGCGTTTCTGGTGCTGATCGCGGGGGGACTGCTGGCCATGGGTCCGGCGGCCGCCCAGACGACCAAGGTGGAGAAGGCGGCCTCCCGCGCCGTCGAGGCGTTCGACCACCCGGGCATGTATCCGCCGCAGGACCTGTACAAGTGGGCCCGCGAGGCGTTCCAGGCGGGCCAGCTCGACGACGCGCGGCTGTATGCCCTGCGCATCTTTTTCGACGGACTCCGCACGACCAACCTGCTCGACCTGCTGGGCACCATCGAGGCCAAGGCGGGGTACCCGCTCCTGGCCGGGGAATGGCTCCGCAAATCGCTCTGTCTCAATTTCCAGGGCCAGTTTGCCCGCAAACTGCTGGCCCAACTGCCGCCCAAGCCGCGCCCCATCCCGGTGCCCCCCGACCGCGTTCAGGAGCACTTTTCCCAGATTTCGTCGCGCCTGCCGCAACTGCTGGCCCGGCTCAACAACCAGAAACTGCATTTCAACGCCGTCCTCAACGAACTGGCCCGCGGCCAGTTCTACAAGGCCCTGGCCCTGGCCGAGGAGTTCGAGAAACGCTATCCCGGGGTCAACGGCACCGGCCTGACCGCCCTGTGTGCCATGTATCTGGGCCGGGGCAAGGACGCCATGGCCCTGATCGAGGCCGGTCTGAAGAAAAACCCCCACCACCCCTTCCTCCTGTTCGGCAAGGCCATGCTCCAGGACACCCACGGGGAAACCGCCGCCAGCTCCCGTCCGCAGGCCCTGTATGACCTCGACCGCTGGACAGAGGCCCGGGCCGAGGCGGCGCAGTATATCAAGATGTTTCCCCGCTCCATCGAAGGGTTCCTCGTCCAGGCCCGCATCGCCCTCGACCAGCAGAAGATCGAAGAGGCGCAGGCGGCCCTCGAGGCCGCCGCCCGGATCGACCCCGGCCACCCCGTCCTGAGCCTGCTGATGGCCGATGCCTGCGTGGCCTCCGGGCAGTTCACGAAGGCCGGCGAGGTCCTGCAGAAGGCCTTCCTGCAGGGCTACAACCTGCCGTCGGTGAGCCTGAAGGCGGGCCTGCTGGCCGTCGCCAACGGCCGCCTCGACGAGGCCGCGACCATCATCGAGGATGCCCGCAACAGCCTTCCCTTCCACGATCGGGACGCCTGGCCCCTGTTCGTCCAGCTGGCCCTCTACCTCGACAACCCCGACGACGCCCGCCTCGCCCTCGACCAGTGGGCCCGGCGGTTCCCCCGCAACAGCCTGGCCTGCTACCTCGAGGGGTTCTACTGGTTCAAGGTGGGCCAGAACAAGAAAGCCCTCGACTGGATCCGCAAAGGGTTCGCCGCCAACCCCGACCGCGTCTCGACCCTGCGTCTGCTCGCCATGCTGTCGGCCCTCGAGGAGGACCCCGACCTGGCCGCCCGCATCAAGGCCCGCGTCGCCGGCC
>CAZKPI010001043.1:0-1538 GCA_964554555.1 uncultured bacterium | reverse complement strand
CCAGATCCGGCAACGGGTGGTCAGAGGCATCGGCGGCTTCCAGAGCCTCCTGACAAGACTGCAACAGGGCCTGCAAGGCTCCCGCCTCACCGTCACCCGGGTCGATCTCGACCGCATCCGCAACTACACCGCCAAATACGGCCAGGGCGGCTTCCAGGAAATCCTCAAAAAGATCGTCGCCCTCGCCGACGGCCCTTCCAACCCCGCGCCCCCTGCCCTTCCGCCCTCCGCCCCATCTGCCAACCCCGAAGCCGACCTCCTGGCGCTCCGCGACACCCCCACCCCCGACGGCGGCCGCCTCGCCATCACCCGCCACGCCGACGGCACGTTCACCGTCGAAACGCTTCATGGCCCCTCCTCCCGGAACGTTCATGCCCGGAATGCCAAAGCCGATCAAGCCCTGGCCGCCGCCCTTGCCGTCCGGCGCCGCTGACCGGGCAGGGCATGACCCCCGCTGAAATCCGCGTCCTCAATGAATCTTGGGATCTTCATGGGTAAATCCGGTCGATGGAAAAGGTCGCCATGGACCTCGTCAATAACGGGAGCGATGTGGATCTGACGAACCCCCGCCCCGTTTTTTCCCATCCCACCTTTGCTATGGGTGAAGCCGTTGCCTGAGGCCCACCAAAAGCATCGCCAATCTCCCCAATAGGGGCCTGTCTTCAGGCATCACCATCATGAGTCGGCCCATTCAATGCCTGAACCACCACTTTTTCCCGCTCGATAATCTTCCGGAACTCCTCATTGGTTGTCGCCCAGTCCACCACGTCCATTTTGAAGGGCAGAGCGGAGTCGGCGAAGGCGTTGGATAGCGCGGCGCTCACCGAAAGGGGGAGCGGCTGATCGGTGATGATGGCCAGGTCGAGGTCGGAATACGGTTTGGCCCTTCCCGTAACCCGGGAACCAAAAGCCCAGACCTCCAGCTCGGGGACATGCATCCGCAGGATGTCCTGAATGATCTTCAGATGTTCGGGGTTGAGGTCGAGGCGTCGTTCGGGCATCAGGAGATTCTTTGCTGAAGCTGATCCCGGAGGTGGCATGCTTCCCTCAGAAACGCCGGAATTTCTTTGACGACCTCCAGGGCAACGTCCGAATCATAGGTGTGACTGGTCCTGGCGCGCATCTCCCGATACTTCTGCCAGGCGGGCCAGTCGCCCAGCAACAAGCCCCGCTCGTTGGCGGAGCGGATCAGATACTGGAAATCGGCCTTGTCGAACTCGCCAGGAGTGGCTGATGCCATCTCCAGATAGCGCTTCAGCATCTTGTGGGCCAGCTCGTAGGTGAACTCGAACCGCTGGATCAGGCCGTCGCGGATCTGGTCATCGCTGGTGTTGGCCTGGTAGCGGACCAACCCTTCTTCCAGACGCTTCACCGCCTTGATCAGAGAGCTGATGTCCAGGTTCATCTCTTCTCCTCCAGCATGAATCCGAGCGAGGCAAGTCCTCCGGCTTTGCGCTTTTGATCAGGAGTTCGGTACGCAAGGTGGGGTATCTCCTAAGGGAAAAAGGGAGATCCCCCAATAGGTTACCCCACCCCAA
>CAZKPI010001042.1:0-1539 GCA_964554555.1 uncultured bacterium | reverse complement strand
TGGTCGACGGGTATGCCTCGCCCGGGGTGCGCCTGCGGTTCGCCCTCGAGGCGGTCGATCTCGACGGCAACGTCTCCTCGCGGACCAGCGAGGTTGTCCTGTTCCCCGCCGGGGAACTGGTGTCCGACGTGACCTGGAAGGCCGCCTGGAGCCCGATTGACCTGACCGGCGACATCTGGGTGCCGGCCGGCGTCACCCTCACCGTCGAACCGGGCGTCACCGTGCGGGTCGCCGCTTCCGATGCCTCCCAGCTTGGCTACGATCCGAATGTCTGCGAGATCGTGGCCGACGGCCGTCTGCTGATCGGCGCTTCGGCCTCCCTGCCGGTCCGCTTCATCTCGGCCTCGCCCCAGCCCACCCGCACTGACTGGCAGGGCATCCGCGTGCGGACCCCCCAGGGAGTCACCGGCTCGGTGCTGGTGGGGCTGACCGTCAACAACGCCCGCGCCGGCCTGCTGGTCAGCGACACCGCCCTGACCCTGAGCGCTTGCGAAGCCCGTTCGTGTGAAACCGGCCTGCTCATCCAGGGCGCCAGCGGCACCCGGTTGGCCGGCCTGTCCTGCGTGGATTGCGGCACCGCCCTGGCCGCCGACGGCACGGTCGGATGCCGCGTCAGCGGCCTGACCGTCCGGGGAGGGGCGACCGGGGTCGCCCTGCGCGGCAACCGCGAGTTCACCCTAACGGGGTTCGACATCCGCGAGGTGCTCGGCACCGGCCTGCAGGTGGAAGACACCGCTTCCGCCACGGTGCGGGGCGGGGTCGTGACCGCGGACCGCCTCGGAATCAGCATCAAGGCCGGGTCATCGACCGTGGAGTTCGTGACCGTCGATGCCCCGGCCGGCGTCCTCGTCGATGGCGGCAACCGGCCCGACCTGCGCAACTGCATTTTGGTCAACCGGCAGGTCCCCGGCACCGGCTACGGCCTGGAGGAGCGGACGGCCGGCCGGTCCTATCCCTGGAACAACATTTTCGGGTTCCTCTCTCCCACGAAAAACTGCTCCCAGGCCGGGGCACCCATCCTGAATACCGACCCCCGGTTTGTGGGAGGCGGGGGCCCCGACTTCGACTATCACCTGCAGGCGGATTCACCCCTGCTGGGGGCCGCCGACAACGGCGGCCAGATGGGCGCCTACGGCTGGGCCGGCGACTAAGGGGCGGACAGGGGTAAGGCCGTGGCCGGCGCCTGCCGATACAGAATACGACCTCCCGTCCCCAGGCATGAACGGACGGGCCAAAGGAGACAAGGATTCCATGATGCGGAAATGGCTGGTCGTCGCGGGGGTGGGGCTGTTGCTGGCCCAGCCCGGACTGGTGCGGGCGGGTGAAGACATCCGCGATATCACCAGGCGCATTCAGGCTCTGCGGGAACGTCTCGACCATTTCCGTGACCCGCGCTCCGCCGGACAGGATGCCCCCGCGGCCGCTCCTGCCGCCGCACCTGCCGCCGCTCCTACCGCCGCCTCGGTCCCCGCCGCCGCCGCCCAGGAGTCGTCGGCCGCTTCTGTTCCCCCGCCCGCCATGACTCCGGCCGCCCGGCCC
>CAZKPI010001041.1:1067-1547 GCA_964554555.1 uncultured bacterium | reverse complement strand
GAGAGAGCGGCGGCGGCTGGGGCGGCGGGTGGGCGCGCTGGGAGCAGGCGGCCCGTGAAGCGGTCGAACCTTTGCGGCGGCAGTTGTCGCGCTACGACCTGATGCGCCGCGAGTTCGAGAGCCGCGCCGGCGGGCTGTCCGCGCTGAAGTGCCTCGCGAACCTGCTCGAGGAGGAGATCCTGGTGGGCGGAAAGAAGGCGGCGCTCAGCAACCCCGATTCGCTGAAACTCGCCCTGCAGGACCTGCCCGGCAGTACCCGGATCCACCTGCAGGTGCGGCGCGGTGACGGCGGGTTTCCCCTGTATTACCTCTGCCGGCGGTGGACGAGCTGGTTTTCGCGGTACAGCCTGATCGTCGAAGACCTCTACCTGAGCGAAGGCTACCCCCTGTCGGACGACCGGTTCTGCCCGCTGATGACCCACGGGACGGAGCGGTATTTCCTGCGGCTCGGCCCCTGGCGGCAGGCGCTGATCACCAGCT
>CAZKPI010001041.1:0-958 GCA_964554555.1 uncultured bacterium | reverse complement strand
CCTGGTGGGGAGGCATTTCGGGATCCCGGCGTTCCAGCCCGCGATCGAGCTGTTGTACTTCGCGCTGAGCGGCGACCTGTGCGCGATCCGGACCCAGGTGGACGAGGAGTTCCTGGATTTCTTCGTCAAGGTCTTCCCGCACGAACCGATCCATTCTTTCCTGAAGCTGGTGCCCAGGCTGAGCGGGGTGCAGACCGACCGGATCCCGCAGAAGATCCTGCCGTTCTACCCCAGGCTGAGCCGGGAGTTCGGGACGTTCCTCCGGATCCCCGTGCCGTGGGGCCGGCGGCGGCAGGCGACCCCGCTGTTCAAGCTGATCTTCGCCAACTTCAACGGCCGCCTGGCCGACCTCGGGCAGACCCTGCGGGAGTACCCCGAAGTCCGCGAAGGCATCTCCCGCCTGAACTTCGAGGCGGTCACCATCACCGAGGAGATCCTGCAGGCGGCCGCGCCGTGAGACCGTGACCGCGCAACCCGGGACACACGTGACCCGGGACCCCCAAAAGCCCCGCCAGGGCAACGGGACCTTGGACCCGGCTCGACCTCGACCGTCAGCCGGACATGGTCACCACCACTCCCATCCCCCCGCCGGGCGACCATGGGACCCGCGCAGGTTCAGCAACCGCAGGGAAACGCGGAGAGAACCCGGCCCGGGCAGGGGGCGGAACGTCAGTCGGGGCCGATCACCACCGAGAACCAGCCGTCGGGCAGGTCGTGGAACTCGGCCACCCAGGCGTCGTCGACGGCGGCGGCGAACCGGGCGGTGACCGCGCCGGCGGGCTCGCCGCGGGACAGGAGTATGGCCAGGGCGGGGCGGCGCGTCCCCAGGGCCCGCACCGACAGGGTGCGGGAACCGGCATCCAGGCGGATGGCGAACTCGTCCTGGCGCGGTGAGGCCAGCCACGCCCCGGCGGCGGAGACCCGGTCGGGACGAGCCTTGCCGGCGGCGGCCAGCGCT
>CAZKPI010001040.1:0-1547 GCA_964554555.1 uncultured bacterium | reverse complement strand
GCCTCGATGGACAGCTTCCCCACCTCGATTTTGGAGAAGTCGAGGACGTCGTTGATGATGCCGAGCAGGCCCTTGGCGGCGTTCTGGATCTTCTCGAGGTGCCCCCGCAGGGCGGGCGGGGGGTTGGATTGCAGGGCGAGATAGGCAAACCCCAGGATGGCGTTCATCGGGGTGCGGATCTCGTGGCTCATGTTGGCCAGGAACTGGCTCTTGGCCTGGTTGGCGGCGTCGGCCTGCTGACGCGCCTCGAACAGCTCGCCGTGGATCTTCTTCAGGTCGGTGATGTCGGTCGAGATGCCGCAGACGGCGTTGACCTTCCCGGCGCGGTCGATGATGGGGAACTTGACGGCGAGGAAGGTGCGCCGCTCGCCGTCGATGAGCGCGTGCTCCTCGATGGTCAGGGGCTTGCCGGTCTGCAGGACCTGCAGGTCGTTGCGGCGGTAATCGAGCGCCTGGTCGGCCGGGAAGATCTCGGCATCGGTGCGGCCCACCACCTCGGCCTCGGACAGATCGAGGATCTCACCCCAGCGGCGGTTGACCAGCAGGTAGCGGCCGTCGGTGTCCTTGGCGCAGATGACCGCCATGCTGTTGTCGATGACGCCGCGCAGAAGGTTCCGGCTCTCGATGATGGTCGCCTCCGCCTTCTTGCGCTCGGTCAGGTCGTGGACGACGACCAGCACGATGGGCGGCTGGGCCACCTCGAGCCGGATCATCGTCAGGTCGGCCGGCATTTCCTGGCCCCGCACGCGAAACCGCCACTCCCCCTTGCCGTGGCCGGCGGCCAGCGTTTGGGCCAGCAGGGCCTGGAACCGGTCGTAGGAACGACTGCCGTCGGGCTGCTGCTCGGGCAGGTAGCCGAGCGGGCCGAGGGTCAGGATCTCGTCGCGGCCCGAGGCGCGGAACAGCTTGATCGCCGTGCTGTTGCAGTCGAGGGCCCGCCCTTTCGGGTCGACCAGGAAGTAGGCGTCGAACGACGAGTCGAAGATCGCCCGGAACTTCTGGTCGAGCTGGCGGCGTTCGGTGTTGTCGCTGAAATACCCGTTCCAGATGATATCGCCCTCGGGCCCGCGCTGGGGGACCGCCCGGCCGAACAGCCAGCGCATCCCGATGTCGGGGCGGCGCAGACGAAAGTCGCCCGACCATTTCTCCTGCCGGCGGGCCGCCTCGGCCATGCTCCGCTCGATGGCCGCCCGGTCTTCCGGCTCGATCAGCTCGAAGAAGGTCTCGGCCCGCTCGAGCAGGCGGCCGCGGGGGACGCCGACGACCCGTTCCGCCTCCTCGTTGAGGAAAGTGAACCAGGGCGTGCCGTCGGGGCGGCGGCGCAGTTGGAAGACGGCCGCGCCGAGGTTCTCGGTGATCTGCCGCAGTTTTTCCTGGCCTTCCTGGAAGATCAGTTCGGCCGCCTTGCGTTCGGTGATGTCGACCACCACCGCGATGAAGGCCTGGAACCCGCCGTCGGGCCCGCGGATGACGCTGGTACGCACGTCGCCCCACCGCCAGGTGCCGTCCTTGCGCACGAACCGCCGCTCCCCGCGCTGGCTGACCAA
>CAZKPI010001039.1:0-1548 GCA_964554555.1 uncultured bacterium | reverse complement strand
CAGCCGGGGCGGCCGGCGGTCCTGGCCACGGGCGGCGGCGTGGTGGAGGATCCGGCCAGCCGCCAGGCGTTGCGGGAGCACGGCACCACCATCTTCCTCGACCCTCCGTTCCGGGCCTTGCTCGGCCGCATCCGGCTCGCCGGGCCGGGGCGTCCCCTGGCCGACGGGGCCACCGACCGTGCCCTGCTCGACCGCTGGCGGGCCCGGCGGCCCCTTTACCGCGAGGTCGCGACGTGGACCGTGACCGGTTCCCATCCCATCGAAGCCCTGGCGGAGCGCCTGGCCCGGCGGCTGTTGCGTTCCGTCTGAATCCTTCCCCCTTTTGAGGTCATCCAGCCATGCAGGCCACACCCCCTTCCCCCGCCTCTTCCTCCGATCAGTCCGAAGAAATTCGCCAGTTCGCCCGGCTGATGAGCATCATCCGCGCCCTGCGCGCTCCGGACGGCTGTTCCTGGGACCGCAAGCAGACCCACGAAACCATGGGCAAGTATCTTCTCGAGGAGGCCAACGAGGTGGCCGAGGCGATCGGCAGACAGGATCCCCTCCACGTCTGCGAGGAACTCGGGGACGTGACCATGATCATCGCGATGCACGCCCGCATTGCCGAAGAGAAGGGCACCTTCAGCATGGCCGAGATCCTCCGCGGCATCTCTGACAAGCTGATCGGCCGTCACCCCCATGTGTTCGGCGACGTCGAACGGGGGCTGAACCCGGAACAGGTGGTCGATATGTGGGGGAAGCTGAAGCTCGAGGAAAAGCGGCACCGGAACCGCCTGACCACGCGCATGGAGGAGGCGGGAAAGTTCGCCTCCGCGCTGAAGGCCGCCTGGCAGATCCAGACGGAGGCGGCCGCGGTCGGGTTCGACTTTCCCGACCGGGCCGCGGCGGTGGCCAAGATCGGGGAGGAGGCGGCCGAATTCCGTCAGGATGTGGAGTCGGGGACGGCCGCCGCCCAGCAGGCCGAGCTTGGCGACCTGCTGTTTTCGATCGTCAACGTCGCCCGGGTGCTGGGGCTCGATCCCGAGCAGGCTCTGCGGCAGGCCAACGCCAAGTTCATCCGGCGCTTCGGCCAGCTCGAGGACCGGCTCGAGCCGGCCGGCGGGTTTGCCGGCAAGACGATCCAGGACCTGGATGCGATCTGGGACGCGATCAAGCGGGAGGAAAAGGCCGCTGTCCCGCCGCCCGCGCCGGCTCCCTGAGCCGCTGGGGCGCCGCGGTGCTCAGCGGCCTCCGAGGCGGGCCTTGAGCTGGTTGAACTCGGCGATGCGGCGCGGGTCGGTTTCGACGGCGAGGCCGAAGGTCACCTCGGTGAGGGCCTTGTCGGGCTGGGAGGAGGCATAGAGGCGGGCCAGCACCAGCCGGGCCTCCCCGTTGTTCGGATTGCTGGCGATGGCGCCTTCGGCCTCCTTCTGGGCCCGGTCGGTGTCGCCGAGTTCGTAGTGGATGAGGGCGGAGAAGGAAAGGGCCTGACTGTTGCTGGGGCTTCGACGCAGGGCTTCGGCGAGGTGCTCGGCGGCCTCCTCGGCCTTCCCCTGGTGATGCGCCAAC
>CAZKPI010001038.1:1281-1549 GCA_964554555.1 uncultured bacterium | reverse complement strand
CCAAGGGCATTCCCTGCGGGCCGATCGACTCCATCAGCCAGGTGCTGAACGACGCCCATGTGCTCGCCCGCAAGATGCTCGTCGAGGTGGTTCACCCCACCGCAGGGCCGATGAAGATCCCTGGCGTGCCGATCAAGTTCTCCGAGACCGCCGCCGACGTGCTGGGCCCTGCCCCGATCCTGGGCCAGCATAACGCCGACATCTGGGGGACCCGCCTGGGCCGGCCTCCTGAGGCCGTCGCCCGCCTCAAGGAACAAGGCGTCATCTG
>CAZKPI010001038.1:0-1225 GCA_964554555.1 uncultured bacterium | reverse complement strand
CGTCGAACCTCTCCCCCGGGCCCGAACCGGCCGGCCCGTGCCGCTCCCCTTCGAGGTCCGGCCCGGTGGCTGGCGGGGCTGGGCCACCGGCGCCCGGGGATTCCGCCTCGATGCCGAGGCGGTGGAGATCCAGACCGGCGGCCTGGCCCGCCGCCTCCCGCTGGAAGAGGTGGAGACCGCGGCTCTGACCCCGGACGGGCTGTGCCTGACCTGCCGCTCCGGGGCCCGGGAAATCCTGTGGCCGGGCCCCGACCCCGACCTGACCGCCCGCCTCGTCCGGCAGTTGGCGGAAGAACGCCGCCAGTGGCTCACCTTCGCGGCCGCCCGCCTCGACGCCGCCGCCGCGCTCCGGGCGGTGGCCGACGTGGTGGGATGGGCCGGCGACCCCTACGTGCGGGCCGTCGATCTCCTCCTGCGGCTGGCCGTCGATACCGGGGCCACCGACCTGCACCTCGAACCCCTCCCCGGGCGAACCCGGGTCACCCTGCGGGCACAGGCCCGGCTCGAGGAGGCCGGCGCTTTCCCGGCCGCCGGGCATCCCGGGGTGGTGGCCCGGCTCAAGCACCTGGCGGGCTGTCACCCGCATCTGGCGGGCATCTCCCAGGAAGGGGCCTGGGCGCTGGAGGCCCACCCCGGCATCGAAGCCCGGCTCGCGGTCTTTCCCTCGCTGGACGGGGAACGGGTCGCCGTGCGCTTCGTCCGTCCCCTGCAATTCCCGGGCCTCGACTCCCTCGACTGGCCCGCCGACGCCGTCCGGGCCTGGCTGGATGTGCTGGCCGAAGGCCCCGGACTGGTGCTGGTGACCGGCCCCGTGGGCAGCGGCAAGACCACCGCCCTCTACGCCACCCTGGCCGATCTCGCGCGTGCCGGCCCCCGCCGGGTGGTCACTCTCGAAGACCCCGTGGAAGGGAAGGTGCCCGGCATCTGCCAGGCCTCCCTCGATCCGCAGGCCGGCCTCGACCTCGCCGCGGCTTTCAAGCACCTCCTCCGCCAGGATCCCGACATCCTGGCCCTCGGCGAGATCCGCGACCCGGCCTGCCTCCGCGAGGTCCTCCAGGCCGGTCTGGCCGGTCATCTCGTGCTCGCCACCTTCCACGCCGCTTCCCCCGCCGCCGCCCTCGATCGCATGCGCCAGATGGGGGCCGCCCCCGACCTCGTCGCCGCCGGTCTGCGCGGCATGGTCTCCCTGCGCTGGGCCGCTCCCCCGGCCAGGCCCCCCCATGAG
>CAZKPI010001037.1:0-1549 GCA_964554555.1 uncultured bacterium | reverse complement strand
ACGGCCCGGCTGAGGCCTCCCCAGCCGGGAAACCGGCGGCCGGCGCCGGCCGGAAAACCGGGGCCCGCGAGGCGGCGGCCGCCCCTGTACCCCCGCCGGCCCGCCCGGTGTCCGGATGGAAGGTGAGCGAGTTCCTCGAGCAGACCAAGGGTGTGTTCGGGGTTTCGCTCGAGTATGCCAAGTTCTGCATGGAAAAGGGGGACCTCGCCAAGGCGGGTACGTATCTCGACCAGGCCGAGGCGGCCGCCCTGAAGGACCGGGACACCCGGCGGTACCTGGAAACGCAGATCCATCGCAGTCTGCTCAATCTCTACCAAAGCAAAATCCGGGAGTTCGGACAGCAGTTGCTCCGGATCAAACCCCTGCTGTCGAAGGAGACCTACACCTCCTTCCTCGAGATCTACAACCGTGCCAACACCGCGTCCTCCCCTCAGGAGATCGCCCGGCTGGTGGGCGGGGTGGCGTTGGGGGCCGAGCATCATGCCGTGGCGGCCGGCCTGTTCGAAAGCATCCTGCAGACCGCCCCCGACGACCTGTTCGTCGCCCGACTGCTGGCGGAAGCCCAGATCGGGATGCGGGACTACCCGGCGGCGGAACGGACTTTGGTGCAGACCCTGCGCGCCCACCCGACCTATGCGGAAGGGGCGATGAACCTGGCCAAGTTCTATCTGACCGCCCGGTTCGACCCGGCGGCGGCGGCGAAGCATCTCGAGCTGGTTGCCCGCCTTGACCCCGGCGACCAGCGGGTTCCCGTCCTGCGGTCGCTGATCGCCCTCGTCCAGGGCCGGAGCCGTGAAGGCCTGGACAGCCTGCGCCAGGGGCTGACGAAGGTGCGCGATCCGCAGGTCCAGATCCTGGTCCGCCGGATCCTGGAGGCGGCGGATGACGCGGCCAGGAACGGCGGCGGGAAGGTCGATTACGCCGCCATGCTGAGGCTTCCCGGCAGTCGCGGCAACAATGCCGAGGACCAGAAGGCGATCGGCGAGGAATTCCTGAAGCGGGGTTCGTTCTTTCTGGCGCTGAAGTGCTTCCACGAAGCCCGGGACCTGGCCGAGATCGGCCGGGCCTACCTGGCGCTGGCCTCGCACCTGTTCGCCGGCGGCGATGCGGAAACCAGTGCCCTCGCCGCGGGGTTCGGGCTGAAAGCCCTGCGCGAGGAGTTGAAGAGGAACCCCCAGTCGGGCCGGGCCAATCGCTACCTGGCCGTGTACCAGTCCGGACGGCGCGACGAGGCGCCCGCCCGCACCTATGTGGAGGCGGGGCTGAAAGCCCAGGCCGAGGCGAGCACCCGTCGGCACCTTCGCCTGCTCTACGCCAAGGTGAAGGGCTGACGGGCTGACCGGCCCCGGCGGGGCGCGAAACGGTCATTTCGCGCCGCCCCCTCCGCCGCCAGGGGGAACCCCTTCCGCCCGCCTGGCGGCCCGGGGCGGCGGCGGCGGTTGGCCCGGCCTCGCCGGGCCCGGGGCCGGGCGGGTTGTACACGATGCCGGCGCCGGTGCCGCGGGGCCCGCACCGGATGCCGGGACTCCAACCGGACCGGAACCCTTCC
>CAZKPI010001036.1:0-1550 GCA_964554555.1 uncultured bacterium | reverse complement strand
TCCTGTATGCCTTGTTCTTCGGCGCCCTGACCGGGTATTTCCGCCTGCTGGCGGGGTTCGTCATCGGCATCCAGGGCATGATTGCCGGCGGCTTCACCGGAACGGCCGCCGGCAAACTGCTGGCCGCCTGCCGTTGGCCCCAGCGCTCGTTCCGACTGCGCGTCATCCTCAGCCTCCTGCTGGCGGCGGCCTTCGTCGGCGGCGAACTGATCGGCATGGGCCTGGCCCTGCCCGCGTTCGACCCCGGGTTCCTGGTGAAGGCCATTGTTGACGGCAGTTTCCGCGAGATGACCGTCGGGATCTCCCGGTACAACACCTTCGTGCGGCAGATGGATTTCGGCTGGTGGCTTCTCTTCAACCTGCTCGACCTGACCTTCCTGGCCGTCGGCATCCTGGTCGGCATGACCATCCAGGTCTTTCCCGACGAGTCGCACCGCGACGGGCCGGCCGATCCGGGCTGGCCGCCCTGGGTCATCGCCGCGCTCTTCACCGCGCTGTTCGCCGCCTGGTTCTTCGGGTTCGCCGACGAGCGCCGCCACAACCGCGAGGTCATCGCCCAGTGGTACGGCGGGGCCTGGACCGAAAGCGCCAGCCGGAACCTCGAAGAGGACCTGCAGATGGCCCTGATGAAGGGAAAGACCGAGGAACTGCTGGCGAAGGTCGACCGGCTGGTCGCGGGCCGCGAGGGGTTTCCCGAGGGGTTCGCCGTCCGCGGAGCCCTGCACCTCCAGCACGGCCGCCTGCCCGAAGCCCTGGCTGACTACACCACCGCCATCGGGCAGGCCGCCTCCCTGACCCGCAACGTCGAAATCTCGTTTCTGCAGGAACTGCACCCCGCCGTCTACGGCGCCTTCCTCCACATGTGCCGCGGCAAGATCCGGATCAAGGCCCAGGACTGGCAGGGGGCCGCCGACGACTTCTCGGCGGCCATCGCGGTCATCGAGCAGATGCGGCGCAGTGGCGGCAATTCCAATCTCTTCCAGGCGGAAAGCGGCTTCACCGGCTTCCCCAAACTGCTGACCCACCAGGGATTCATCGTGGAATTCCACACGAAGATCCCGGGCTACTCCGAAGGGATGTGCTTCTTCGGCCGGGCGGCGGCCCGGGCCAAGCTCGGCGACACCGAGAGCGCCAAAGCCGACCTCACCCAGGCCCGGGGACTCGGCTACGACGTCGACCGCAAGAAACGGAACCAGACCGGCGAGGAGTGACCCCGGAACCCCGGCACCTCCCCGCGTCCCGCCTCGGGCCAGCGCCGCCAGCGCCTGTTCCGGGACCGGCCGCAGGCTGGCGATGGTCCTTCTCGCCCTGGCCCTGATGGTGACCACGGGCCCCGCCGCCGCCGACCACGATCGCACGGGGAAGCCCTTCTTTGCCGCCCTGGCCGAACCGGCCTGGAGCGAACAGCTCAACATCCTCGTCGACGGGCCCGGGGCCGACGACAGGCCCGGGCCGTCTCCCCCGCCCCCCCGCCGATCAGCCCCTGGTGACGATCGACGGGGAACCGGCCCTGCGCCTCTGGCTCACCGGCCAGCGCCACCCGCTGGTGC
>CAZKPI010001035.1:0-1554 GCA_964554555.1 uncultured bacterium | reverse complement strand
GGGACGGGAGCGGCCGAGGGAGGGGCCTGGGGATCAGCGGATCCTGGTGGCCGCCGGCCGGACAGGGTGCGCCAATGGCGCAGGGCCAGGCGCAGGGCGAGGGGGCCGGGATGGTCGCCGGGATCGATCAGCGTCAGCACCGCGCCGTGCGGCCGGCCGCCGACGGTGAGGCTGTCCCAGACGGCGAGGCGGCTGACCCCGCCGGCCACCGCCCAGAAGGCCAGGCCGCGCTGGTCGGGGCGGAGCAGGCCCTCGGTCGCGCCGAACCCGAACACGCGGTTCAGGCGCGCCTCGAGGGTGGCGGGGGACAGCCGTCCCGGCCGTCCGGTCAGGAAGCAGGCGGCCTCGTGCAGAAGTTCGCCGGTCAGGCGGCGGGACAGCCAGGGAACGGCGGGGCCTTCCACCGGCCGGGGCGGCTGTTCCAGGTCCGGGTCGGGGAACCGGACGACCCACCGGACCGGGGGGGGCAAACCGGGCAGGCGGGTCACCTTCCCGGCGGCCCGGCAGGCGGTTTCCAGGGGTTCCCCCGCGGCGAGGCGGCGTTCGGCCTCGCGGCGGAACAGCCGGGACTGGCGCTCCAGCCAGAACTCCAGGCGGGAGGCCTGGGCCAGGCGGCGCGCCGGGGCATCGGTGAGGCGAAGCCAGTTCCGGCGCTGGCGTTCGCCGGCCCGCTCCTGCTGTTCCCCGACGTGGGCGCCGAGGATGAGGAGGGGGATCAGGGTCAGCATCGCCGGCAGAAGGCCGGCGAAGCGGGACCGGCGGGAACCTGGCGGGATCGGTGTCATCATCTTCTCGTTGGGATCGGCTCTGGAGGCGGGCGCTTGCGGGGCAAGGGGTCCCGGCGTTCCGGCCATGGCAGATCACCACCCCAACCGGCCCCCGACCCCAGCCAGGAGGATCCCCTGGCGGCAAACCCCTGCCGCCGCACGGTCCTTTCGCGTATCCCGGGATGCCGGCCGGCCAAGGCCGAGGGGTCCCGGTCCATCGCCCGGTCCTGGCGGGAGCCCTGACGAAGGAACCCTTGGCAGGCGGGAACCCGGTTCCCCAGCCGTTCGTCGTTGGGGGCTCCCGGAGGTTCCGCCGGTGCGGCACGCCTTTCCCGGCCCGGGCGGCCCTCGCGCCAGGGGGCCCCCGGGCTGGCGGCAACCCGCTTCCCAGGCCGATCGAAAGAGAAGCCTGGCATCACGGCGGGCGGCCGGGCAGGAACAGGCGGAGGGGGAGGGTCTGGCCGGCGAACAGGAAGCGGAACCAGACCGCGACCGTCTGGTCGGGCAGGTCGATCAGGTCGTCGGGGGGTTCGTCGAAGCGGGCGGGGCCGAGGGAGCGCGGCACGACCACCAGGATGGCCTGGTGGCGGGCGGCGGCCAGGGGCCAGCCGGGCAGGGCGAGGCCGGCACCGGTGAAGGCGGCCTGCCCGGAAACCGGCTCGCCGGCGGCATGGATGAACTGGGCGGTGCCGCCCTGCCAGGGCTCGGCGAAGGTGACGGTGGCCAAAAAGCCCCCCGCCCCGCCCGGCCGGGCGTTCGGGGGGAGGCCGGGGGCCGACGGCCCCGA
>CAZKPI010001034.1:0-1554 GCA_964554555.1 uncultured bacterium | reverse complement strand
GCCCGCCCGACCGCACGACCGCCCCGCGGCATCCCCACGCCCGCGGGGCGGTCCCCTTCCCGGTCAAACCGACGTCTGCAGAACGGCCCAGAGCCGGTCGAGCCAGTCGAGGTGGTCCGGTTTCATCAGGACCGACCGCAGACAGGTGATCGCCGGCGCGTCGACGGTCATGCCGGCCCCGTCCAGGTCGAAGAACGAGACCGGAAGCCCCGCCAGGGCGAGGTGCAGGCCGCGCCGGCCCGCCTCCTCGAACACCGCCCGGGCCCGGGCACTCGCCGCGGTGACCGACGGCGCCCGCACCGCCCAGACCACGATGTCGAGTTCGGGCGGGAAAGCGGTCAGGAAGGCCCGGTCAGCGCGCAGTCGTTCGTACAGCCCCAGGGCCGCTTCCCGGCCGCGGGCCAGACCGCGGGCGAAGGTCCCGCCGGGATTCAGGGGCAACAGCCGCTGGGTGGCCCACAACGCGACCGCCGCCGCCCCCGGCCGCGAACATTCCAGGCTGATCTCGCCCAGGTGCAGTTCACTCGAACTGAAGTAGGTGTACGGCGAGTCGTGCCGGTAGAACCTGCCCACCGACGGGTCGCGGAACAGGATACAGCCGCACCCGTACGGCTGGAGGCCATGCTTGTGCGGATCGACCACCAGCGAATCGACCTCCCCCAGACGCTGGAAAGCCGACCGGGCGTCACGGCCGAGATGCCCCGCCGGGGCGCCCGCCCCGGCCGCCGGCGCGGCGGCGAGCAGTCGGAAATACCCGCCGTAGGCTGCATCCGCGTGGACGCGGAACCCGTGCCGGGAGCGCCGGTCGAGGATTCCGGGCAGGGGATCGACCGCGCCGGCGGCGGTGGTGCCGATGGTGGCGACGACGGTTCCCACGTCCCCCCTGGCCAGTTCGCGGTCGAGGGCGTCGAGATCGAGGCGGCCGCGCCGGTCGGCCGGCACGGCGGTGAAGGGCAGGCCCAGCACCTCGCTGAGCCGGCTGTGGGTGTAGTGGGCCTGCGTCGAAGCCAGGACCCGCCGGCCGGGGGCCAGCCTTCCCGCCACCCACAAGGCCTCGAGGTTGGCCATGGTGCCGCCGCCGGTGAGGTGGCCGAGGTGCGTGTCCCAGCCGATCATCCGCGCCAGGGCGGCGACCGCCTCCTTTTCCATGGCCGAACTGGCCCGGCCCCCGTCGAGGGCGTGGTTGTTGGGATTGACCGCCATGGCGAGCGCGTAGGCCAGCCAGGCCGCAGGGTGGGGCGGCTTGAGCATCTGGCCGGCATACATCGGATGGAAGTAGGGGAAGTTGTCATGGAGGCGCTGGGCCGCTTCCAGCAGAACGGCCTCCAGGGCGGCGTGGTCGACCGCCGGCCCGTCCGTCGGGGGCAGGCCGGCAAATCCCTCCGCCAGGCGGTCCAGGGCTTTTCCCAGCACGGCCAATTCCCGGCTTCCGGTCATGGAGCTTCGGGGTTCCTTCATGCGTCCTCCTGTCAGCCATGGTCTGGCGGGGCCGGTGTCCGGCCCGCCGCGGGCCGGGCCTCCGCGCGCGGCACAGAACCTGCCGGCCGTGTCCCG
>CAZKPI010001033.1:0-1558 GCA_964554555.1 uncultured bacterium | reverse complement strand
TACGGTGGTTAGCTGGACTGGATTGGCCTTCATGCTGCTGGCGACGGCGGCTTTTTCGGCCACGCTCTCCAGATCAGCAGCGGTAAGGCCATAGGTGCTAAGCGGTGGGATTCCCAGCTCGGCGACCAGGGCGGCCACCCCCTGGGTCACGTTCTTCTTCAGGCCCGACTGCAGGAAGGCCACCAGGCGCCGCACCGGAGCGTTCTTCGGATACAGGGCGAGGAAGGTGCCGACATACTGTGACAGCAGACGCCGGTCGGTGTCGGTCAGCTTCTTCACGGCCCGCGCCAGCCGTCCGGCCAGATCGCCGTCCCGGCTCTGGTCGATGCCCAGCACGGCCATGTAGGCGGTGCCGCAGAAGTCGTTGAGGAAGGGCGCGATCTCGCGCGCCCGCCAGACGGGCACCCCGCGGAACGCCGCCGTTCCCCACTCCCCGGGATGGACCGAGGTGATCAGCTTGGCCAGCTCGCCCGAGCCGAACTGCCGGGCCGTGCGGTAGACGTCGTTGATCTCCTCGAGATAGCTGAAAAACTGCAGATGCAGACGCCAGAACCGATTCTCCGGCTTCGGCCAGGGCGGCCGCGCCGCCAACAGCATGCCGTTGCCCATCGACAGCGCGTCGGCCAGCCGGCGGTCGGCGGCCAGCAGGGCCAGGGTCCGGCTCTCGTTGTTCATCAGCCAGATCGTGAACGGGGTCTGCAGACCGTCAGCCCCCAGGGCCGGGGCGGTGAGGGCCCCCCACAGCGCGAGGCCGGCGGCCAGGACGAGGACGGCGGCGGCCCGCCCCCGGGCGGCCCGCCCCGGACGGCAGTTATTCATTGGTCACCCCCTTGAGGCGGAACCCGATCTGCCGGGTCTCCTGGATCTTCCACACGTCGCGCTGAACGGCGATCTCCTTGTTGCCGAGGCTCAGGGAATAGGTCACCGTCCAGTCCGCCTGGTCGAAACAGCCCTCCTGCAGGTTGAAGAAGGCCGTCCCCTTCGCCGTGACCGCTCGCGGGGTCACCCGGTCGGGGGGGATGCCCACCTCGCCCGCGAGGTCGATGCGGGCCCGGCCGGTCTTGGCGTCGACCTCGCGCAGGGTGAGTTCCCAGACCGCCGGCAGGGCGGCTTCCCGCCCGCCCGGGGCCAGGGCCCGCTGGAGCCGGTGTTTCTGGCCCGTCTGCCAGTCGCCCGGCGGCAGGGTCCAGAAGAAGGGAAGCCGGGAACCTTCTTCGCCGGGCGCGCCGACGACAGTGCCGTCGGGCCGCATGAACCGGCGGGTGTGGTTCTCGTTCTCCCACAGGTCGAGGATGAACAGGCCCTGCCGGGCTCCCAGCACCCGGATGCGGACGGTGCCGGTGGCCGCTGTGACGGCCTGGTTCTTCGCGTCGAACACCGAAAACTCGCTGGTGATACGGGTGGTGACCTCAAACGTGTAGACACTGCCCGGTTTCAGCCGGAAGGCCAGGGTGGCCGCGCCGGCGGAGGCGGTAGCGAGGCCCGGCAGGAAGCCAAGGAAGAGGGCCATCGCCGCCAGGGTCACCCACACTCCCGTCCGGCCCCGGCCGCTGATCAG
>CAZKPI010001032.1:1316-1562 GCA_964554555.1 uncultured bacterium | reverse complement strand
GCAGATCGAGGGACATGGCGACAATGTGGGGCCGGCGCTGCTGGGCGGGCTGATCGTCGTCTCGTCGCAGGGCGACAGCGTGATCGCGCAGCGCGTCCCGATGCCGGCCCTGCGCGTGGTGGTGTGCGTGCCATCGGTCAGTTTGCTGACGCGCGAGGCGCGCGCCATGCTGCCGACGCAGCTCTCCCGCGCCGACGCCGTGTTCAACATCGGCCGTGCCCTGCTGATCGTGGACGCCCTGAGAAC
>CAZKPI010001032.1:0-1226 GCA_964554555.1 uncultured bacterium | reverse complement strand
CGCGGCGGCGCGCGCTGGAACAGGGCGCTGTGGCGGTCAGCCTGAGCGGCGCAGGGCCGGGGCTGTTGGTCTTCGCAAAGAGGCATCACCGGCGCATCGGACAGGCCATGCAGGCCGCTTTCGCCGAGGCCGGCGTGGCGGCGCGCTTCTGGGTGACGCCCCCTTCCGCGAAGATGAAGTTCTGGATGCCATAGAACTCAGTCTGGATCAGCAGGAACTTCTGGGGCGCCCGGTCCTGGATGGCTTCCGGCTGAAGACTGCCCGTGGCCCGGTGATAAAGGAACAGCGCCGTCGCCAGGGAGGCCACGCCCCGGGAGTGGTCGTAGAGCGAGATGTCCGGCAACATCGGCGGGACCGTGGATGACCCCAAGGTACCGCTCGCACAGACTGTCGAAATGCTCGAACCACAACCCCGGCACATCGCGGTGCAGCAAGGTTTCCAAAGCCAGGGCGAAGTCCAGGAACAGGGCCCGGTATTCCTCGATGGCCGCCGCCTCCTTCCCTTCCGCCTCGTCCTTGGGTAGCGGGAAGGGAAGGCCGGAGGACTCGGCCCGCAGGGGGATGCGGGTGGCGAGTTCGGCATCCGGCCGCACGTCGTCCCCGTCCGGATCGAGTTCCGCGAGCAGAGGCCGCAGGCGGGCCTGCTTCCAGCCAGGGAATTCCTCGCTGACGTTGTATTCGCCCTCAAACCGGCTCCGGTCGAACCCGGAACTCAGCCGGTCGGCTTCGGCGACGATCCACTGGAGGGGGGTGGCGGGTCGGTGGTGCCCGGCGGCCAGGGTCATCAGGGGTTCATCGAGCCCCCAACCGACCTTCTGGAATTCCTGCGGCAACCACTTCTCGAAATGGTCGAGGAAGGCGGCGGTGAACGCCGCGTGCAGGTGGGTGGGGCGGCCGTCTTGGCGCTTGGGGAGGAGAAGGGTGGCCTGCCGTTCCAGGAAATCGCCCTGGGGGAAGAACCCCTTCGCCATCTCGCCGGAGGCAGGGGAGCCGCCCTCCGCTCGCTGGGTGAACTTGCCGAAGTCGTGCAGAAACCCGGCCAACGCCATCTGCAAGGCGGCCGGGTCGATCGGCTTGGGCTGGGAAAGCGAGGTCGTCACTGGATCATCTCCCTTCCTGGCCAGCGATGACCGCCGGCCGGTTATCGGCAGAAAGGTGGCCTTCCGCCACCGGTTCAAACTTTTTTTCGCCGCCCGCCGTCTCGGCCGCCTCGAGCACGTAGCGGC
>CAZKPI010001031.1:1355-1562 GCA_964554555.1 uncultured bacterium | reverse complement strand
TGCTGGCGCTCGCGCTCGAATACAGCGTCCGCAAGCAGTACGGGAAGGCTGTCGAGACCTACTTCGCCCTGCTGAAGATCGACCCCAACAACTTCCACGCGTACAACAACCTCGGCATCCTGTACAAGAAGACCGGCCAGTACAAAGATTGCCTCTATTGCTACCAGCAGGCCCGGAAGATCAACCCCGATTCCTACTGGGTTCCCT
>CAZKPI010001031.1:0-1320 GCA_964554555.1 uncultured bacterium | reverse complement strand
GGCCCGGGAAGCCTACGGCCAGTCGTTGTCGCTCAATCCCGACTTCGCGCTTGCCCTCCAGCGCCTGCGCGAATTGTCCGAGACGCCGGGTTCGGTCCCGCCCCTGCCCGCTCCGCCCGGGTCGGACATGCTGGTGGCCGACGCCCCCACCGGACAGCCCAAGCCCCTGGGCAACGTGAACGCGGGTACCGGGAAGCCCGCCGCGCCGAACCCTCCCACCGGGAAGCCGGTTGCGGAAAAGCCGGCCGCGGAGAAACCCGCCGACGGGAAGCCGGACGCCGCCAAACCCGCGGCCAAACCCGCGGCGGAAGCCGCTCCTTCCCCCGCCGCCAAGCCGCCGGCCGGCAAGGTGGCCCGGACCCCGCGCACCGGCCGCACCGGGCCGGGAGCTTCCTTGTTCAACCAGGCCATGGATGCCCTGGCCCAGGACGACCTGAACAAAGCGGTCGACCTCTATGTGCGGTGCGTGCTGACCGACCGGGATTTCCTGGCCGAGCCGGACAACGGGCTGATCCAGCAGGGGCTGACCCACCTGCAGAGCCGCCCCAACAGCATGAAGGACGGCCTGTTCTTCCGCGGGTTCTTTACCGCCATCACCGGCAACCTGGCCTCGGCGGTGCCCGACCTCAAGAGCTATCTCGAACAGGGGCCCAGCCAGAAGGTCATGGAGACCGTCTTCCTCGAGGAGGCGCAGGCCCTGGTGGCCCGTTACGATCGCGAAGTGGCCGAGTTCGAGGCGCTGAAGGCGCGGCAGGCCTCCGAGGCGGCCCTTCTCGCCGAGGCCAAGGCCGCCGCGGCGGCCGCCCGCCAGGCCAGCGCGGCCGCCACCTTCACCCCGCGGCTCGACGACGTCACCCTCAAGCAGATGGACGTCGATGCCATCATCGACGAGGCCAACCGCCTGTCGCGCGACGCCCGCATCCGGGATGCCATCGCCGTGCTGAAGGTCGGGCTCGACAAGGATCCCGACAACCTGCGGCTGTTGATGGCCTCGGCCAACGCCTACACCGATCTGATGTTCCTCAAGGGGGACAACGAGGCCGGCCGCATGGCGCGCGACCTGTTCGGGCGCGTCGTCATCCAGGCCCCGCCCGACTCCAAGGAGGCGAAGCTCGCCCAGAGCTTCATCACCGAACTCGACACCCGCCTCGGCCAGTGATGGGAAACGGGTGACCCCTGGCTCCGGTGCCGACCCGCTCTGGATGATGGTTGGTGCAGGGGCAGGCGGCGCTCTTTCCCGGGGGGCTCCCGGCCGGGCGGAGACCCGGCTCCCAGGGGCAAGAACGAACAGCGGCCCGTTCCAGGGGCTGACGGACCGCG
>CAZKPI010001030.1:0-1564 GCA_964554555.1 uncultured bacterium | reverse complement strand
CGCCGACCTTGCGGAGGGTCCAGGGCAGGCGGGCGGTCAAGCCGGCGGCGAGAGCCGTGATCTCAGCCGACGGCCCGCCGGCGGCGGCTTCCATCGCCCGGGTGAACCGCTCGGCATCCTGGAAGACGGCGGCATCCTTGCGCGCCACCAGCTCGGCCAGCGCCTGCCGCACATCCTTCGCCATGGTCGACTCCCTCCTCTGGCGGGCCAGGACCCCAATGACCCCGGCCCGGTGCCGCCATTTTACCAGAAATCACCAGCGCCGTGGGGAAGTCCCCCTGCCAGGAACCCGGCGTTCCGGCCGGACCAGCACAACGCGGGGCGGGCCCCCTGCCGCCCCAATGGATGCGCCAGACGACAGGAAAGACCTTCTGCCAACCGGGGGGCGGGGAAACCGGCCGCCGACGACCGGCATTGCTTCCTGGCCCGGTTCCGCCTATACTCGCCATTCGTATGGACTCCCGCTCACTGCGCGCCGACCTCCTCCTGCTGTTGACCGCCGTCATCTGGGGGGCGGCTTTCGTCGCCCAACGCAAGGGCATGGACAGCGTCGGGCCGCTGACCTTCAACGGCATCCGGTTTCTGCTCGGGGCGCTGGTTCTCATCCCCCTCGCCCGCACCCGCCGGCGGGCGGCCGCGGCCGCGACGGAGGCGGGAAAGAAGGCCCCCATCACCGAGCTGACCGCCTACCTGCATCCCTGCAGTGTGGCCGGGATCGCCCTGTTCACCGGGGCGAGCATGCAGCAGGTCGGCCTCGTCTACACGACGGCCGGCAAGGCGGGCTTCATCACCGGGCTGTATGTGGTCCTCGTGCCGCTCCTGGCCCGCTTCCTCGGCACCAGGACCAGCCTGGGATCATGGCTGGGCGCGGTCACGGCGGCCGCCGGGCTCTACCTGCTCAGCGTCAACGAGGATTTCTCCATCACCCCGGGAGACACGTTCGTCCTGATCAGCGCCTTCTTCTGGGCCACCCACGTCCTTCTGGTCGGACAGTATGCGCAGAGCCTCGAGCCGGTCACCTTCTCGATCGGTCAGTTCGTCGTCTGCAGTCTGTTCAGCCTGATCGGCGCCGTGTCCCAGGAGACCATCACGGCCGCCGGCCTGCGGGGGGCATTGGTGCCCATGGCCTACGGCGGCTTGATCTCGGTCGGCATCGGCTACACCCTTCAGGTGGTCGCCCAGAAGGATGCCCCGCCCACCCATGCCGCCATTCTGCTCAGCCTCGAGGCGGTCTTCGCCGCCTGGACCGGCCGGATCCTGCTGGGGGAACAGATGTCCTGGCGGGCGACCGCCGGCTCGGGGCTGATGCTGGCCGGCTGTCTCCTCGCCCAGCTCTGGCCCGCGCCCGCCGGCCCGGCCCCTACCTCGGCGGAAGGGAGTTCCCCCGCCAGGGCCCCGTAAAAAACCCGGCGGGCTCTGCCCGCCGATCGTCGGGGCAGGTCGCGGGGGAAGGGGAGCGGCTGGCCATCCCGGCCATCCACCAGCTTCGCGGGAAGGGGTTGCGTCAGGTTCGGCCGGCAGGTAAAGTGGAACGTCCCCCGAATCCTGGAAGAGAAGGAAGCCA
>CAZKPI010001029.1:0-1566 GCA_964554555.1 uncultured bacterium | reverse complement strand
TTCGTCATCGGCATCCTGGTCGCCCTGGCCAGCTTCAGCTACCGGGGCATCCGACAGCGCATCCACCGGACCTCCTGCCGCGAGAACCTGCGGATCATCCACCAGGCGGCGGTGCTCTGCCAGACGGATCATCCGGAGTTCGAGAAAGGGAACCTGTCGGTCACCGGCCTCGTCGAGATGGGCTACCTGCGCAAGCCCTGCCGGTGCCCGACCGGCGGGCAATATGCCATCACCAGGGAGGAGAAACACGTGCGGGTCACCTGCTTCAAGACGAGCGACGGCTCCGATCACGGGTGGTTCGAATGAGCAACGGCGCATATCCCCTCCGCATCGGCATCGATCTCGGTGGCACCAAGATCGAGGGCATCGCCCTCGACCACACCGGGGCGGAACTGGCGCGCCGGCGGGTGCCCACCCCGCGGGAATACGGGGCGTCGATCGCGGCCATCGCCGGCCTGGTGGCCGATCTCGAGGCGGTCTGCGGGCGGCGCGGCACCGTGGGGATCGGCATTCCCGGCATCGTCTCGCCGGCCACCGGTCTGGTCAAGAACGCCAACTCGACCTGGCTGATCGGCCAGCCCCTCGACAAGGACCTCGAGGCGGCCCTGGAGCGGCCGGTCCGGCTGGAGAACGACGCCAACTGCTTCGCCGTGTCAGAGGCCGCCGACGGCGCGGCGGCGGGCGCCGGCGTGGTGTTCGGGGTCATCGTGGGCACCGGATGCGGCGGCGGCCTCGTCGTCCACGGCCGGGTGCTGACCGGCCGCAACGCCATCGGCGGGGAGTGGGGCCACAATCCCCTTCCCTGGCCCGACGCCGACGAGTGGCCGGGCCCGCCGTGCTACTGCGGCAAGCAGGGCTGTATCGAGACGTTCGTCTCGGGAACCGGCCTGGCGGCCGATTTCCAGCGCGTCACCGGCACCGCCCTGCCGGCGCCCGAGATCGTGCGGCGGGCCGCGGCCGGCGACGGGCCGGCCCTCGCCGCCCTCGAACGACACGAGCGCCGTCTCGCCAAGGCGCTGGCCACGGTGATCAACATCGTCGATCCCGACGTCATCGTGCTGGGGGGCGGGGTCTCGAACATCGACCGGCTCTACCAGACGCTTCCCCGGCTCCTGCCGGCGTATGTCTTCTCCGACTCGGTCACCACGCCGATCGTCCCGCCCAGGCACGGCGACTCCAGCGGGGTGCGCGGCGCCGCCTGGCTCTGGAACCGGGACTCTCAGTAGAGGTCGTCGATGGTGTCGGCCATGCGGAACACCTTGTCGAACCCGATGGTCTGGAACAGCTTCTTCAAAAAGGGGTTGCACCCCACCAGGATCATCATGGCCTCGCGTTCCTTCACCACCTTGTGGGCCCGCGCCAGGACGGCCGCCCCCGAGCTGTCCATGAACCCGACGCCGGCCAGATCGAGGATGATTCCCTTGCGATGGGTCAGAATCTTCGAGTCGAGGAGGGAGTCAAACAGGTGCGCGTTGGCCGTCGTGATGTCCTCCTTCAGATGCAGGATCACGAAGTCCCCGCGCTGGGAAATGTCGTGCTTCACCGTTCCCTCCTCGGGGGCGGCTT
>CAZKPI010001028.1:0-1573 GCA_964554555.1 uncultured bacterium | reverse complement strand
ATCCGGAGCCGCAGGCGGAAGGGGGAGCGCGAGGTGAACACGCGATAGGGCTCGGTCAGAGGCTGGGTCGTGATCTCCTCGATCATCAGCCCGACGAACGAGCGGTCGGGATCGAGGATGGTCGGCGACCGCCCCAGCGCCAGCGCCGCGGCGTTGGCTCCGGCCAGCAGTCCCTGGGCGGCCGCCTCCTCGTAGCCGGTGGTGCCGTTGATCTGGCCGGCGAGGAACAGGCCGCCCACCAGCTTCGATTCGAGCGTGGGCCGCAGGGCCGCCGGATCGACGATGTCATACTCGATGCCGTAGCCCGGCCGCGTCAGCCGCGCCGCCTCCAGCCCCGGCAGGGTGCGCACATACAGCTCCTGCACCGCTTCGGGCAGGCTGGTCGACAGGCCCTGCAGGTAGATCTCGCACGAATCGGCGCCCTCGGGTTCGAGAAACACCTTGTGCCGCTCCTTGTCGGGAAAGCGCGACACCTTGTCCTCGATCGACGGACAGTAGCGCGGCCCCACCCCCTTGATGCGGCCGGCGACCAGGGCCGATTCGTGCAGGTGGGCGCGGATCACCGCGTGGGTTTCCGGGCCGGTATGGGTCAGGAAACACGGGCGCCGGGCGGGCAGACCGCCCCGCGACCACAGCGAGAAGGGCGGGGTGCCCGGCTCGTCGTCCTGCCGCTCGAGGCCGGAAACATCAATGGTGCGGCCGTCCACCCGCGGCGGAGTGCCGGTCTTGAACCGCCGCAGGGGCAGTCCGATCGCCCCCAGATGCGCGCCCAGCTCGTCGGCGGGCGGTTCCCCCGCCCGGCCCGCCGGAAAGCTGACCGCCCCGAGATGGATCATCCCGCGCAGGAAGGTGCCCGGCGCCAGCACCACCGCCGCGGCCGGCCGCTCCTCCCCCGCCCGCGTCCGCACTCCCGTCACCCGGCCGCCCTCGATCAGCAGGGCGACGACCTCGGCCTGGACCACCCGCAGGCGGGGTGCCTCCTCGAGAACGGCGCGCATGGCGCGCCCGTAGGCCTCCTTGTCGGACTGCACCCGGATGGCCTGCACCGCACAGCCCTTGCGGGTGTTCAACAGCCTCGCCTGCAGGGCCGTGGCGTCGGCGACCCGTCCCATCGCCCCGCCGAGGGCGTCGATTTCCCGCACCAGCTGTCCCTTCCCCTGCCCGCCCACCGAGGGGTTGCAGGGCATGGCCGCGACCGTGTCGAGATCGAGGGTCAACAGCAGGGTCTCGGCCCCCGCCCGGGCGGCGGCCAGAGCCGCTTCACACCCGGCATGACCGGCGCCGACGACGATGACCGGGGCGGGTTCGCTCACTTCATCATGGTCAGCGCCTTCTGGGCGAAGGAGTTGACCAGGGGACTGGGGTCACCCGCCAGGGTCTGCATGAGCGCGACCGCCTGGGGGCCGCGTTTGCGCGACACCAGCTTGGCCACCGCCAGCCGGATGCCGTCGTCGGGGTTGGTCGCGGCCTTGG
This sequence comes from uncultured bacterium, assembly GCA_964554555.1. GTDB lineage: Bacteria > Muiribacteriota > Ozemobacteria > Ozemobacterales > Ozemobacteraceae > Ozemobacter. The sequence goes on along the minus strand of CAZKPI010001028.1, from coordinate 100 downwards.
TCAGCAGGATCATCTGGTCGTCGCCCATGATGAAGGGAAGGTCCTTCATGGCGGCCTGGTGGTCGTCGGGCGAGTCGGAGCAGAGACGGGCGTAGACCTC
>CAZKPI010001027.1:1146-1577 GCA_964554555.1 uncultured bacterium | reverse complement strand
CCTCCTGCCTGGAGGAGGACGAACCGGATCTCCGCCGGGGCCGGGGTTGAGCGGGGACCCCGCGCGGGCTTACCGAGCAGGGCCCAGAATTCGCGGCCTGTAATCTGCCAAAGGAGGTTCTTGAATCCGGTGAGGCGGTCGAAAATTCCCATGGTTCCTCCGCTTGGAAACGGGTCGCCGGTTGGCCCCGACCGGGGTACCGGGGGAAGTCCTTTGGTACCCCAGGGTTTACAGAATAAACGTGATTAGCATGTTAAGCGGGCCATTCGGTGGCCGCCCGGGGAGCTGGAGGACGGGGAGAGGGGGGGCGAACCCGCCGGTCACCCGCGTTGTGGGTCGGCAGGGGCGAGGGCGGGCCCCGGTCGGGCGTGGGCCGCCGCCGGGATCGGGACGAGTCAGAGACGGGTGAGACAGGCCCCGCCATGCCGCGT
>CAZKPI010001027.1:0-1129 GCA_964554555.1 uncultured bacterium | reverse complement strand
TCCGCGGGACCCTCCCGGCCTCAGGCTGGTCGGGAGGATTCCTGGCGCCCGGGCCCGGTGGTACAGCGACACGGCCCGCCGGCCGGGGGGCCGGGGGCCGTGTGATCAGGATCGGGCAGGGGCGGAGCGGGGCGGGCCCGAACGGCATGGTTCGGGGACGGAGGTCAGCTGGCCTTGTCGAAGGTGACCGCGCTGACCTCGCCATTGCGGTTGAGGACGGCATTGAGGGCGTCGCGGCCGTACTTCTGGTGGGCGCCGGACACCTTGCTGTCGCGGGTGCCGGGGTTTTTCTGGTCCCATTTGCCGCCGGGATCCATGACGTCGTAATTCTTGCCGTCGAACCCGGTGACCACCAGCACGTGGCCGGAGGTGGTGAAGACGATCATCGGTTCCCCATCCTTGAGCCGGCTTTCGAAGTCGGCGATCTTCACGGCCCCGCCGGCGGCCCGGACCGGCATCTTTTCCTTCGCCGCGTAGTTGTTGAACAGCTCGGCGGCCCCGTTGGGGCTCTGGGCCTGGCCGGTTCCCCACCACTCGCTCAGGTAGTCGGGGGTTCCCTTCCAGCCGAAGGTGGCCAGCATCATGGCCACACAGCAGTTCTGGCTGGACCGGTCAGCATACAGGGAGTTCTTCGATTGCGGGAAATAGGGGATCTCGAGCTTGGGGGCGGCCGGGGCGGGCGGCTGGACGGGGGGGGTGCCTCCCTGGTTCTGCAGGGCGGCCTTGATCTGCTCGAGGCGGGCCTTGATGATCTTCAGGAACGACGCGTAGGTCTTGGCATCCAGTTCGGCCAGGACGGTGATCCAGTGCTGGAGGTCGCCGAGGGTGGCGGTCATGGCGGCCTGGTTGGCGGCCGGGTCGCGGGCCTGGGATTCCAGCCTGGCCATGCCGCTGATGATGCGGGAGACCACCTGGACGATCACCTGTTTTTCGGCGACGTCCTGGTCCCAGCGGTCGATCTGGGACAGCCCGGTGGCCGTCTTCATCTGTTCGCGCAGGGTCTTGACCTGCCGGACGGCGGCGTCGAGATCGCCCGCCTGGAGGTACCCTTCGATCAGCTTGACGCTGGTCTGGACATCTTTGGCGGTGACGCCGCCGGCGGGGGCGGTGCCCGGCTGGGCGGGGGCGG
>CAZKPI010001026.1:0-1591 GCA_964554555.1 uncultured bacterium | reverse complement strand
ATTTTGTTGAACTGCACTTGCATCAGCTTCCAGGCATCGCCCTCGCGGGTGATGTTCACGGTGATCTTGACATTCTCGTTCTTCTCGAACACGGCCTTGTACTGGAGGAGCCCCACCGGGGTCTCAGCAGGATTGGCGGGGACGACGGTCTCTTCCTTGATCAGTTCGCGGGACTTGTACTTGCCGTACTCGTTGAAATACATGTTGGTGTACATGGTCGAGAACGCCTGCTCGGTGGTGATGCCGGCCATGGTGGAGGCGAAGTCGGCGTAGAAGGCCTTGAAATCCTGGTTGTTGTAAGCTTCAAGGGCTTTGTCGACCATGGCATCGAGGCCCTTCATCTGGTCGTCAGCGGCGGCAGGGGCCGCGGCAGGGGCGGGGTCCTGGGCAAAAACGGCGGGGGCGGCCACGAGGGTCAGGGCCGCGAGGGCCAGGCAGAGCAGGCGGTTCATCGTCGGTTCTCCTTGCGTTCGATCGGGCCGGTACACTCCGGTCCGGCGCCGAGGGTACGTCCGAAGGGGGCCGCCTGTCAATGCCGACCCGCTGGCTTCCTGCCAGACAGCAGAAACCGGTTTTTCCCCGCCGCCTCCAAAACTTGGGTATCATGGGGTTGACCGACCGCCAACCAAAGGAGACCAGCCATGTGGATCCCTGTCACCCGCTCGGAATCGGTTTCGCCCAACGGCACCCTGGCCTGCCGTCACCAGGGGTGGCGGGTCCTGATCGTCCGCACGGCGACCGGGCTCTTCGCCCTGGAGGACAAGTGCCCGCACCAGGAGCAGACCATGGGCGGGGGCCTCGTGCATGACGGCGTCATCGAATGCCCGTGGCATTCCGTCGCGGTCGAGCTGGCCACCGGACGGATCACGAACGCCATGGGCTTTTTGGGCATGCCTCCGGTCAGGGTTTTCCCGGTCAGGGAGGAAAACGGCGCCGTCCTGGTCGATCTGCCCGACGGCCCGCCGCCCCCCCCTCCTCCCCTGGCCGACGACTGACCTACCAGCCGGAGCGGATGCCGAAGATGGCCCCGAGCACCAGCGACGCGCCGAGCAGGAAGGGCAGGAATTCCCAGAGTTCGTTGACCGAGAAGTCGTCGACCCGGTAGGAGAAGGAATACCGCTCCTTCGCGAAGGAGGAGCCGGGCTTGGCTCGCCGCCACAGTTCGTACCCCACCTTGACCTCGGTCCCGCTCTCCAGGCGCACGTAGCGGACGGTCCGGACGTCGCCGTCCGAATCCTTCTCCTGCCGCTGAAACGTCTCCTTGACGGCCCCCTTGCCCTCGGAGAAGAAGTGGTCGTTGGCCAGGAACGCGAGCAGGAGCAGGCAGAACCCGACACTGTAGATCACGAACCACATCCCGATGCGGAAGAGTCTCATGGGGTCCCCCTTGGCGATCTGATCCTTTTCCACCATTATACCAACAGGCCCCGGGAAGGTCCCAGCTCGACGCCCAGGGATCCGGGACTGGAGGAAACCCCCGGTCGTGCCGATGAGCCTGTCCGAATGAGGTATGAGGTGATGCCATGACGACGCGTGCGCGCCCGCGGGTGTTACTGCTGGTTCTGGCCCTGGTCTTTCCCCTCGCCGGGTG
>CAZKPI010001025.1:0-1592 GCA_964554555.1 uncultured bacterium | reverse complement strand
GGCCGAAGGGTGGTCGGGCCGGAAAACACAGGTAGATCAGCGTTCCCGCCCGATCGATCGGAGCCCGGAGGGTCGCGGCGGCGGCGTCGTAGGTGGCCGGCTCTCCGGTCAAGGAACACGACCAGCACAATTGCTGGTGGAAGGAGCCGATCTCGGCTTCGATGGGAAAGGGGGGGGCGGCGTCGCCCGGCCCGCCGGGGGCCAGGACGTCCGCGGGCATCTCGTGCATCCGGGTGTAGTCGCTGGGTTCCAGCTTGCCGAGAAGACTTTGCCGGCGGCGCTCCAGGTCCTTGTCCGCTTCGGGGGGAAGCCGGGACAGGAACCCGAACAGGCCCGCCTTTTCCACGTCGAAGGCATGGGCGGCGATTCCCTCGAGGGCCTGATACAGGCCGCGCCGTTCCTCCCCCGCGGCGGCCGGCAGAGCCGTGCGCAGGTCGGGGAACAGCCGGATCCCTGCCCGGCCCAGGTGCACGGCGGCGTCCCGCCTGACCTCGGCGCTGGCGTGACGCAGGAGCGGCAACAGCACCCCGGCCACCACCCCCGCCACCGCCGCCTCGGTTCTTTGGAAGGCGGCCACCAGTTCCCCCATCCGCCATCCGAGGCCCGCCGGCTCTTGTGTCTCCCGCAGTCGGACGGCCAGGGCTCGTATCGCCTCCCCCTCCTGCCGGACAAACCCGAGGAACGGTTCCCGCTCCTTCGTCCCCATCAGGTCGGTCAGGACGCAGGCATGAAGTTCGCATGGCAGACAGCTGTACCCGTTGTAGTGGTTCACCCTGGTCCGGAGCAGGTCGGCCGGCACCTCCGTCAGGGGAAACCGGCCTGCGGCTTCCCCCTTTTCCAGCGCCTGACGAAGCTCGATGACCAGGTCGTGCGCGGCGAACGCCAGGTTGGACTGGATGTCGTCGTAATCCCCCGCGGCCCCCTGGTAGCGGGCCCGGTACTCGCCGACCGCCGGCGAGCACAGCACGAGGCCGCGCAGGAGTGCCGTCAGCGTCATCGCCGACACCTCTTCCGGCCGGTTCCGGAGCCATTCCCGGACCCGGCCGATGGCCGCCGCGACTTCGGTCTCGAGCGCGGTCACCTCGTAGCCCAGGCTGGGATCCTTGACGACCAGGAAGTCGGTGCCCGCCTTCGCGCCGGGGATCTTCCCGGCGGCGGCCAGGAAGGCCGCCACGGGTTCTGGGAGAGCAGGAGAGGGGGCCTTCGGGGCAGGGTCATGGGCTGGGGGTTGGGGCCGCGAGGGGTCCATCATGGCTTTTCCCGGTAGACGAGGTAGACGTCGACGAAGGAATACAGGAAGAGCCCGATGGCCACCTGGTGCCAGATGATGGCGTCGAGCTGTGCCTGCTGGTCGGCCGAGAATGCCTTCAGGTGCCCGCGCAGAGCCTCGTTCATCACCTTGGCATAGATGGGAAGCGCTTCCTGGACGTACAGCAGGACGGCCAGCACGAGCCCCGCCCCGATCAGAAAACCCCGGAGCCGGCGGCCCAGGCGCCAGGTGCCGAGGCCGGGGCAGAGGAGGTTGGCGAGCATCAGCGACCACAGCGATGGTCTGGGGGGGGGAGGGCCGCCCGTCCCCGGCTGGCCGGTCG
>CAZKPI010001024.1:0-1594 GCA_964554555.1 uncultured bacterium | reverse complement strand
CAACCGGTGCCGCCGCACCAGGAACACGTCCTGAACTCATAGAGACGGTTGGGATCTGGGAGGTCGACCTGGCACCATCCCATCCCGTAACAGCCACCGCAGAGACTGCCTTGACGCCACCCCCTGCCGCCGCAAAAACCGCACGGTTTCGAGGACGGATCGCTGTGAATGACCCTGGAGCCATAGCAAATGCCGCATTGACTGTTGATGGGGAATTGTCCCGTTCCCTGGCACAGGCCACAGGTCTTGGCGACAAAATACCATTGGTTGGGATGGATCATGCTTATCCACACCCGGCCTGTGTCCCGGGTCTGCCGTGCCCGCGCCGAGGGGTGGGAAGCGGACCCCATCGCCGAAGAGGAAGCGATCCCGGCAGGGAGTGAGCCAGCGGCCGCGCGCTGGAAGCTCTGCTCCAGGACCGAGAGAAGGGTCCGGAGGTTGTCCAGGCCAAGCCGAACCCGGGGATCGGTCCTGAAGTCTTCCTCGTTCATGCAGGAGAACGACAGCCGGTCGAGTTCCTGCCTCAGGTCGTCGGCGAGTTTTGGGGAAAGGTGAAGAGCCTCTCTGAGGTACGAATCGCAACGCTGACGCAGGGTGCCGATGAGTTCCGCGGCGGCTTCACGGGACGTCGCGTGTTCCAGCGAGGCCAGGAGTTGGAACGCAGGGGCCAGGCCGCTGGGGGAGAAATCAGGCCGGGGGCCATGACCGCACGAGGCATCCTGGCATGCCCAGCCCACCCCTTGGAACAACAGCACTGCCGCCAGTGCGAGAACGAAACCGACATGTCGCAAACCCTTCATTGCCAAACGAACCTCCTTCGTACATCCCGAGGCCTGTCCTGGACAGACCTGAAAAATGCCGGCCAATGGGCTGAACCATGGCCAAGCAGTGGGTGAGACAAAAAAGCCCGGCAATCTGTGACAGGAAGTCGATGGTTTTTCTCAGGGTCCGGCCGACGGCTCGTCTCGGGTTCAGGGGTGCCGCGATCGCGGCGCCGGCGTCCCTGTCGCCGCCGACGGGCCATGGACGTGCGGCGCTCAGGGGGCCACTGGTGGAAGCCATGTGCCTCGGGGCCGGCAATTCCTCCCCCGTCCGGACAGGCCGCGCCCGCGGGGCGACATGAGGTTGTTATCCTTTGAAACAATTACCGACGATGGCGTGCGCCTGGCGGGGCCGCAAAGAAGCCAAGGCGCCGCCCGCGAGCCGCGGCTCGCTGAGAAGGGAAGGCGGCTTTTCTGGCGGCCGGGTCATTCCTCCGGGCTGGAGGGTTCCTCGATCACGGCGCTGGCGAAGATCTCCCGGAACTTCGACGGCGTCCGGACGACCTTGCGCCGCCGGTGGTCGAAAAACACCAGACCGGTCCGGGCCCTGGCGATCCCGATCCCGTCCTTGCGGCGCATGATGCAGTACCGAAAGTCACCGCCGGCGTCCCCGAGGCTGGCCACGGCCACCTCGATGGACAGGATGTCCCGATGGAAGGCTTCGGCCTTGAACAGCCGCAGGGCATAGGTCATGATCATGCCGAGGCGGAAACGCGGGAAAAACCCCGCTCAGCCGGGGGCGGTCAGCGGCCCTGGCCCTTCAGGAGGTTCTG
>CAZKPI010001023.1:1082-1596 GCA_964554555.1 uncultured bacterium | reverse complement strand
GTAGCACTCCTCCCCCGCCGGTTCCGCTGGTTCCTTGATGTTTCCGGGGAAGAACTGCGGGTGCATACCTACCAGACTCCGGCCACTCACGTTCCCCTCCTGAGCCTGGGCGCTGTTCGGTATCTGCTGGCCCCCCAGGCTCAGGCTGATCTCTGGTCCCAGGCCCCGGGCCTCGTCGAGCGGGAAACCATCGGGTCCCTCACTCTGGTGGAGAATCCCTCTGCCCTCCCCCGGTTCCGGATCGTGCGCGACATCCTGCCCGCGGCCGATGCCCCTGCCGCACAGGCCGCCCTGCGGGGTCTCCTGGCTTCGCCGTCCGTCGATCCCCACTGGATGACCAGGACCGTCCTGGAAGGCGTTCCCTCCGAGCTGGTCCTCAGGGTGCGACCACCCGCGGCCGGGCCCGCCGGGCCCGCCGGGCCTGCCGGGCCTGCCGGGCCGGTCGATCCGGCCGAAGGCATCGATGCCGTAGCCGAACCCCATTCCGGGGAGGTTTCCTGTCGGGTCACCGTGC
>CAZKPI010001023.1:0-1064 GCA_964554555.1 uncultured bacterium | reverse complement strand
CTTCTTTGGGGGGTGGCAGGCCGAGGTCGATGGACAGCCGGCCCCGATCTTTCCGGCCAACCTGATGTTCCGCGCCGTCTACCTCCCGGCGGGGGTCCACACGGTGAAGATGTTCTTCCGACCGTGGTGGCTCTGGCCGTCTCTCGGCTTGACCCTGCTCGGCCTCCTGGCCGGTGTCGCCCTGGTGCGGAGACCCGCCGCGGACGAAGAAAAGGCGGGGGCGGGGGCATGAGCGCCGCATCTCAGCCCCGGGATGCTGGCACGGACCCGCTCCCGCCGCCCGATTCCTCCCTGCCGGTGGGCCCGGCCAGCCGCCGCATCGCCCTGCTGGCCTCGGTGCTGGGCAGTTTCCTGACCCCGTTCATGATCTCCGCGGTCAACGTCTCCCTCCCCGCCATCGGCGCAGACCTGCGGCTCAACGCGGTTCTGCTCAACTGGGTCCCCACCGCTTTCCTGCTCGCCTCCTCGATCTTCCTCCTGCCCTGCGGCCGCCTCGCCGACCGCTGGGGCCGCAAGCGGGTCTACGTGGCGGGCATCGCCCTCTTCACCGTCTCCTCCCTCCTCCTCGGCCTGGTGCGCGGGGCCGCCGGCCTGATCGGACTGCGCGCCCTGCAGGGAATGGCCTGCGGCCAGATCTTCTCCACGGGGGCCGCCATCCTTGCCTCCGTGTTTCCGCCCGGGGAGCGCGGCCGCGCCCTCGGCATCAACGTCGCCGCCGTCTACTGCGGCCTGTCCGCGGGCCCTTTCCTGGGGGGGCTGATCACCTTCCACGCCGGCTGGCGCAGTATCTTCCTGGCCCCCGTCCCGCTCGGGGCGGCCACCCTCCTGCTCATCTGGTGGGGCCTCCCCCAGGAATGGCGCGATCCCGGCCCCGCCCCTCGCTTCGACCTGGCCGGCACCCTGCTCTACGCCCTGGGCCTCCTCCAGCTCGTCGGCAGTCTGACCGCCCTGCCCGCGGCGTCCGGCTGGGGCCTCCTCGGCGGCGGGGCCGCCACCCTGGCCGCCTTCGTCGCCTGGGAGGCCCGCCACGCCGACCCGCTCCTGCCGGTCGGCCTGTTCCGCAC
>CAZKPI010001022.1:0-1596 GCA_964554555.1 uncultured bacterium | reverse complement strand
GGGGCCAGGGAGGGGGCCAGGGAAGGGGCGGACGCGAGCCGCTCGGCCAGCACGTTGCGCTGGACCTTGAAGCTGGCCGACCGCGGCAGGGGCGTCTCGAGCAGAACGAGGCGGCGGAAGCGCTCCCACTCGGGCCAGTCGCGGGTCAGCGCCTCGATCTCGGCGCGCACGTTCTCGGCGTCGATGGCCAGATGGCGCTCGGCGAAGTATGCCGGGCGGGCCTTCATGACCAGCACGGGAAACTCGTGGCCGCCCTCCTGCAGGCCGAGCACGCTGAACTCCTCGGCGAAGGGCAGTACGCCGAGCCGGGCTTCGAGCTCGTCGGGGTAGACGTTCATGCCGCCCGCGGGAATGATGACGTCCTTGGCCCTGCCCCGGATATAGACGAACCCGTCGGCATCGATCGAGGCCAGGTCGCCGGTTCGCAGAAACCGGCCGGTGAAGACTTCCTTCGTCTGCTCGGGACTGCCCCAGATGCCGGTCAGCAGGGTGGGCGAGGCGACCAGCAGTTCCCCCACCCCGTCGGCGTTGGGGCGGTCGATCTTCAGTTCGACGGCGGGAAGCGGCTTGCCGACCGATTCCGGGGGACCATCCTCGCACATCACCACGCCGCCGGCCGTCTCGGTCATGCCGAATCCCTGCATCGTCCGCACCCCGCGCCGGCGGAAGGCCTCGATCAGGCCGGCACTGCAGGCCGCGCCCCCGATGATGACGGTCAGGTTGGGGATGGCGGTCTGCACCGTGCGCAGGGCCATGACGAACACCTCGGCCAGGCGCGGCACCAGCAGGGCAAACGTGACCCGGAATTTGGCGACGGCGCCCAGGATCTCGGCCGGATTGAACGAGGTCGACAGCACGACCCTGCCCCCGACCGCCAGGGGGACGAGCCCCGCGTCGATCAGCCCGAAAACGTGCGTAAAGGGGAGCAGGGCGAGCATCACGTCGTGGGGGGCGAAGTCGCCGATCTCGAGGCCGAGCTTGACGGCGGCCGCGATAGCCCCGTGGCTGAGCACCACGCCCTTGGGCTTGCCGGTGGTGCCGGAGGTGTAGATGATGGCCGCCGCGTCCCTGGCCTTGGGGGCGGCTGGCGGCTTGACGGGCGCCGGCGGGTTCCCGCGCGACTTCAGGATCTCGAACTGGAAGTTGACGACCGGGCAGGCATGGGTCAGCTTGGGGTAGAGGCCGTCCCACCGCTCCTGGAAGCGGCGGGTGACCACGATGGCCGAGGGCTTGCAGTCATCGACGATGCTCAGCATCCGCTGGTCGGCGCAGGTCCCGTCGACAGGGACGGCGATCGCCCCGTAGCCGGTGACTCCGACGAAGAACGGCAGCCACTTGTAGTGGTTCTCCCCGACAATCAGAATGCGGTCGCCCTTCTGGACCCCGAGGGTGGCCAGAAGTTTCCCGACCTCCTCGACGATCTCCTGGAACTCGCCGTAGGTCATGTCGACCCACCGGCCCTCGCCGAGGTCGCACGACATCGCCACCTTGGCGGGTTCGCAGGGAAGGGCGGTCAGGCGCAGGGTTTTCTCGAACATGCGGTTCTCCTTGTCGGGGCCGGTCCTCTCAGGCCGATCCGGCCGTCAGCCGTAGGTT
>CAZKPI010001021.1:0-1604 GCA_964554555.1 uncultured bacterium | reverse complement strand
CATCCGCTCCTGGAGCAGGCGTTCGAGGTCCAGGTCGGCCATGGCCAGGGCGGGCCCCGCGGCGAACCGCGGGGTTTCGGCCACCAGCCGGCCGTTCTCGTGGATCAGGCCGTGGCCGTCCCACGCCAGGTCGGTGGTTGATTCCCCGAACCCCGCCGCCGAATACAGGTAGCCCGCCAGGCACCGCCCTGACTGGGAAGCCGCCAGGGCCCGGCGGTACTCGGCCTTGCCGATCGTGATGTTGCTGGCCGACAGGTTGACCAGCACCGTTGCCCCCGCCAGCGCGGCGAAGGTGCTGGGGGGGACGGGCGACCACAGGTCCTCGCAGATCTCGACGCCGAAGGCGAAGGCTGGGAGGGTGGCGGCGCGGAAGAGCAGGTGGGTGCCGAAGGGAACCGCCTCCCCGCCCACCTCGGTCAGCGAGGCGGGGGCGTGCGCGGCCGGGCTGAACTGCCGCTTCTCGTAGAACTCGCGGTAGTTGGGCAGGTAGGATTTCGGCACCAGCCCCAGCACCCGCCCACGATGCACCACGGCCGCGCAGTTGAACAGCCGTCCCTCGACCCGCCAGGGCAGGCCGACCACCACCACCGGCGTCAGGTCGCTGGTGGCGGCGCGCAGATCCAGGAGGGCCTGCTCCGCCCGCTCCAGCACCACGTCCTGCTGGAACAGGTCGTCCAGGCTGTAGCCGGTCAGGCCGAGCTCGGGAAAGGCCACCAGCACCGCCTGCCGCTTCGCCGCCTGCCGGACCAGCGCCAGGGTGCGGCGGAGATTGACCGCCGGATTGGCCAGGGCCACCTCGGGAACGGCGACCGCCACGCGGACGAACCCGTGGGCATACAGGGAATGGAAGGGGAGCGGACGGTTCATGGGGCCTCCTGCGAATTCCTGTCTTCCCGGGGCCGGAGCGGGGCAGGGGAAAGGGCCGGTCGGGCGGGGGGCCTCACGTGAACAAGGCGCCCACGCTCTCCCCGGTGTGGATGCGCTTGATCGCCTCGGCGAAGAGCGGGGCCACGCTGATCGTCGAGATTTTGGGCAGACGCTTGGCTTCCGGCACGAACACTGTGTTGGTGCCGATCACGCCCTGCACCGGGCAGTCGCGCAGACGCTCCACGGCCGGGCCGCACAGGACCGTATGCGTCGCCGCCGCGTAGACGTTCCGACAGCCGGCCTCCTGCAAAATCTTCACCGTGGACACCACCGTGCTGGCGGCCGCGATCTCGTCGTCGAAGATGAACGCGTCCCGGCCCGCCACCTCGCCGACCACCAGGCCGTGCTTGACCTTGGTGTCGCTCAGGCGGCGCTTGTCGATGATGGCCATCGGGATGTTCAGAAACTCCGCGAACCGGCCGACCCGCTTGGCCGCCCCGGCGTCGGTGGCCACCGCGACGGCCTGGTCGAGGGGGAACTGCTTGCGGATGTAGCTGGCGATGAGCGGAATCGCCGTCAGGTGATCGACCGGCACGCTGAAGAACCCGTGCACCTGGTCGGAATGGAGGTCCATCGTCAGCACGCGGTTCGCCCCTGCGGTGGCCAGCAGGTCGGCCAGGAGGCGGCCGGTGATCGAAATGCGCGGGGCGTCCTTCTTGTCGGAGCGGGCATACGAG
>CAZKPI010001020.1:0-1606 GCA_964554555.1 uncultured bacterium | reverse complement strand
CCTGGGCGGACGCCGGCCGCGACCCCCGCACCGCCGCCTTCTTCGAGGCCCACGGCACCGGCACCGTGGTCGGCGACACCATCGAGCTGACCGCCCTGGCCGCGTTCCTGCGCGAGGCCGGCGAGGGTCCTGAACCCGGCCCGGCCGGGGGCGGCCCGGCTGTCCTGCCGGCCGTCGGCAGTGTCAAGGCGATGATCGGCCATGCCAAGGCGGCGGCCGGGATTGCCGGCCTGCTGAAGGCCATCCTGTGCTGTAACCAGCGGGTCATCCCGCCCCAGCCGAATTTCGAACGCCTGCCGGAACGGCTGGCCGGCGAGACCCTGCCCTTCCGCATTCCCGCCCGCCCCGAACGGTTCGCCGGCTCGGGGTTCCTGGCCGGGGTCTCCTCGTTCGGGTTCGGGGGCACCAACCACCACGTGGTCATCGCCGAGCCGCCGGATGGGGCCGCTGTCTATCCGATCGGCACGGCTCTTGAAGCCCTTCTGGCGGCGCCTCCGCCGGCCGCCGCCGTTCCCGTCCCTCCCGACCCGAGGCCCGGGCGGTGGCTCCACCCCGAGGCTCCCGGGCCCGCCGACGCCCCCAGCCGGGTGGGAGATGCGCCCCGGTCCGGCCCGGTGACGGCCCCGGCCGAGCCGGCCCGCCGCGGGAGGGAAGAGGCAGGCCCGGTTCCGGCGGCGGCACAGGGCGAGGACCCCGCGCGGGTGGCCCTGGTCTTCCCCGGCCAGGGGTCACAGTATCCGCGCATGCTGGCCGTCTGGCGATCGGATCCTGCCTTCGAGCAGGTCCTGCAGACCGCCGAGGAATGGTTCCGACGCATCAACGGCGAGAGTCTCCTCGACGTCATCTACCCCCCGCCCGGCCTGTCAAGCGGGGAGGAGGAACGCCGGGCCTTCCTGCTCCAGAGCACCCTCTATGCCCAGCCCGCGATCTTCGCGGTGTCGGCCGGCCTGCTGGCCGCGGCGCGGTCGCGCGGCCTGCGGGCGGGCATGGCCCTCGGCCACAGCCTGGGGGAATACTCCGCCCTCCACGCCGCCGGGGTTCTGTCGCTGGAGGCCGCCCTCAACGCGGTCTGCCTGCGCGGCCGGTACATGAACGCCCTCCCCGGCGACGACCTGGGGGGGATGGCCGTCATCGGCCTGCCGGCCGCCGAGGTCCAGGCGGGCCTCGCCGGCATCCCCGGCTACGTCATCTGCTCCAACCTGAACTCCCCCGCGCAGACGGTCATCAGCGGGGTCACCCCCGCCGTCGCCGAGGCGGTCCGGCGGTTCGAGGCCCGCGGGGTGCTGGCGCGGAACCTCCCGGTGTCGGCCGGCTTCCACTCGGCCCTGGTCGCTCCCGCGGTGCCGCTGTTCGCCGAAACCCTCGCCTCCCTCGACCTGGGCGCCGCCCGCATCCCCGTTCCCGCCAACGTCGCCGGCGCCTGGTACCCAACGGAAAAGGATGGTGAACCCGCCGCCGTCCGGGCCGCCGTGATCCGTCTGCTGACGGCCCAGGCGGTCTCCCCGGTCGACTTCATCGGGCAGGTCGAGCGTGCCTACCGCGCGGGCATCCGCACGTTCGTCGAGGTCGGCCCCAAGAATGTTCTCAGCCGGCTCATCGCCGAAAA
>CAZKPI010001019.1:0-1616 GCA_964554555.1 uncultured bacterium | reverse complement strand
CGACCCCCGCCCCCGCCGTCCCTTCTGCCAATCCCGATACGATCTCGATGGCCGACCCCATCAACGACTGGGCCTCGGCGGAACGGGCCCGCCGGGAAGGCCGGTTCGAAGAAGCCCTGGCCTTCTTCGCCCGCCCCTTCCGCCCCGAGATGAAGGCCGCGGCCGGCTGGCGCGTCCTGTTCTGCCTCCGCCGCCTCGGCCGCCTGGCCGAAGCCCGCGACCAGGGGGAACAGCTCGCGGTCGAATGCCACGAAGTCCCCATGATCAAGTCCGAGCTGGCGTGGCTGGAATACGTTCAGGAGATCAAGCCGGCCCGCGCCGCCAAGGACTGGGCCCGGATGCAGGCCGCCGCCTGGCGCATGGGCACCCGCGGGGCGGGCCCCGAAGCCACCCGCACCGCCCTCTTCGCCGGTCTCGAAGCGGCCAAAGCCCAACATGACTGGGAAGGGGTGATCCGGTTCTGCCAGCTGGTGAAGCCCGCCGACCTCGACAGCAACCCCCGCCTCATCAATGGCCGCAAGATCCCCTCCGCCCGCGAATCCTGGTACTACGCCCTGCTGAAGGCTCTGCTGGCCGCCCACCGCTTCGCGGAATGCCGCACCTGGGCCCGCCAGGCCGCGCAGGAATTCCCCCGCCGCCTCGATTTCGCCAGGTGGGGAGCCCTCGCCGCCATCGAAGCCGGCGATCCGGCCACCGCTCGTGCTGAGCTGGAAGCCCTGACCGCCCAGCCCCGTTGTCCCTGGTACGTGGAGGCCGACCTGGCCCGCCTTCTTCACGATGCCAACGAGACCGACGCCGCCTGGAACCGCGCCATCCGGGCCATGCGCGCCCAGGGGGAAACCAAGGCCAAGGTCAACCTCATCGGCCTCCTCGCCGCTCTCGCCGAACAACGCCAGAACGCCGAAGCCGCCCGCGACCACCTCGTCCTGGCCGTCGTGATCCGGCAACAGGAAGACTGGGGCCTGCCCGCCGCCCTCTCCGCCCTCATCCATCGGCATCCCCTTCCCGACCCCCTGCCCGCCTTCCCCGCCGCCTTGACCACCTGCCGCCGCTGGTGGGCCGAAACCCCCGGCGTCCCTGCTCCTGCTCCCGCGTCCGTTCCTGCTTCCAGCCCCGCCTCCGCCCCCGGCGCCGACCCGGCCGGCTCTGAGACCGTCCTCGCCCGGGATTGCCAGGGAACCCTGATCTTGCCCGACCCGACCGTCCCGTTCGGATTCATCCGGTCCCCCTCCTTCAAGGGAAACGTCTTCGTCCTGACCCGCGACATCCCCGCCGACCGTCGCCAACATGGGGCGGCCCTCGTCTTCACTGCCGTCCGCAACTTCGACCGGAAGAAGAACCGCGACGGGGTGCGGGCCACCCTCATTCGCCCCGCCGGCGCGGCCGCGGCTGAACAGGTCGGCTGACCCGCGCTCCCCCAGCCTTTCCCCGCCCTCGCCCGGGAAGAAAGGGTCCTCCTCGCGGAATGGCCGGCCCGATGGACAGCCTGTCGGAAAGGCCAGCCTGCCATGGGTGGAAGGCTCATCCGCGCCCCGCGAAGGGTCATCCGATCCCCCCCGGCCCGCCGGCCCGCCAGGGGGCCCCTTCCGGCCTGATCGGGGATGCGGGGGGGGCCG
>CAZKPI010001018.1:0-1618 GCA_964554555.1 uncultured bacterium | reverse complement strand
GGGGGCCGGATCCGCGGCGGGGCGGGCCGCGTCTGGGGGAGAGTCCAGGTTACGCGGAGCAGAGGGAATGATCATAGGAGGTGCAGATCGATCCTACCTCCCTGACAGGGATTCGGCAAGGAAAGCCCCCGGCGGCAGGAATTCCCCCTCAGCGATCGCCTGTCTCTATGATGAACAGAGACTTCCGAAGGCCAGAGCCCCTTCGGCGAATCAGACCCAGGCTGGCCGAAAACCCGCTTCGGATCGCCCGTTGAGCATGGCCGGGGCGGTTGGCGGGGGTTTGACAAGCGGCGGCGGCGCATGCGATGCTTCCTGTCACACGGAGGATCGCGCCCATGACACAAGCATCGTCAAAACCCAACGAAACCATTCTGGTGACCGGCGGCGCCGGCTTCATCGGATCCCATACCTGCAAGATCCTTGCGCAGGAGGGTCTCGTGCCGGTCACCCTGGACAACCTGACCACCGGCCACCGGGAGGACGTCAAATGGGGCCCCCTCGTGGTGGGGGACGTCAACGACCACGCCTGCCTGGCCCGGCTCATGCGTCAGTACCAGCCCTCCGCGGTCATCCATTTTGCCGCCGTCACCTCCGTCGGCGAGTCGGTCACCGATCCCGGTAAATACTATCGCAACAACGTGTCGGGCAGTCTTTCCCTGCTTGAAGCCATGCGCGATTTCGGGGTCAAGGACCTGGTCTTCAGTTCCAGTGCGGCGGTCTACGGCAACCCCATGCGGTCGCCGATCCCCGAGGACCACGCGGTAGCTCCCATCAACCCCTACGGTTCGACCAAGCTGATGATGGAGCGCATCATGAGCGATTTTGCCGCCGCCCACGGCCTGCGGTTCGTTGCCCTGCGCTATTTCAATGCGGCGGGCAGTGACCCGAAAGGGGAGATCGGGGAACGGCACGATCCCGAGACGCACCTGATTCCGCTTGTTCTCGATGCCGCCCTCGGCCGGCGCGCCAACGTCACCGTCTTCGGGAACGACTACCCCACCCTCGACGGCACCTGCATCCGGGATTACATCCACGTCGTCGATCTGGCCGATGCCCATCTTCGGGCTCTGGCCTACCTGCGCGGGGGCGGCCATGAGCAGGCCTTCAACCTCGGCACCGGGCAGGGGTATTCGGTGAAGGAGGTCATCGCCGGAGTCCAGCGGGTCACGGGCCGCAAGGTGCCCCATGTGATCGGCGAGCGCCGGGCGGGCGACCCGCCCGAGCTGGTGGCCGACCCCCTGCGGGCCAGGCGGCTCCTTGACTGGACGCCCAAGCACAGTTCCCTCGATACCATCATCAACCACGCCTGGGCCTTTCGGAAGAAGACCTGAGCGGTCTTGCCCGGAGCGGGGCGGTTGGGGTAGGATGCGGCCATGTCGCCTCTTCCGCCGCGCCTTCCCCCCGATGTCCTGGATGACCTGAAGCCGTACTTCGAACCCGGTGAGACGGTCCAGGAGCACATCAGCGCCGGGTCGGGACAGCCCGGCCGGCCCGGGGAGCTGTGGCTTGTCCTGACCGAGCGGCGCCTCTACTACCACACCCGTGAAAAGGGCAAGGATCCGGTGATTGCCCTGCTGTCGCGCCAGGATCTCGCCTCCATCACCTATTTCCAGCATTC
>CAZKPI010001017.1:0-1618 GCA_964554555.1 uncultured bacterium | reverse complement strand
TCCGCCGACGACCAGGGGGCCGCGGCCCCCGCCGGCGACCAGGTGACGGGCGTTCCCGCCACCGGCCAGGGCGCGGCCGCCGCCGCGGGGGCCGATCGCCAGCCCCGCAAGGTCAAGAACCAGGTGTCGTTGTCGGCGGCCACCGGCACCGTCAAGAAGATCACCAGGACCATGGTCGGCGAGCAGATCGCCCAGGTCGCCGCCGGTTTTCCCACCAAGTACCAACGGAAGGGGTCGTTTCCCTACGCCAAGGGTACCCAGAACGGGAACCTCGGTTGTGCCAACGTCGTCTCCGCCGCCCTGCGGGCCGCGGGGATCCGGATCCCGATCATCCTGAGCGTCGACGGGGTCAAGAGCAAGCTGATGCAGATGGGCTGGAAGGCCCGGCGGCCGCCGCCGTTCAAGCCGGGCGACGTCATCGTCTGGGCCCGCCGCGGCAAGCACAAGCACATCGGGATCATCGCCCGCAAAGGCAATACGCTGATGGCCATGAACAACTCCTCGTCGGGACGCCGCCCCGACTGGAGCTCCCCGACCTACCGGGCGGTCGAGTGCGTCATGCGGCTGGAATAGGAGACGAGGACCCCATGAACCCCCTGCGCGCATCCCTTCCCCTGCTGTTAGGAATGGCCCTGGCCCTGGCCGCCCCGTGCTTCGGCGCGGGGTTTTCCCTGCCCTACGGGGCCGGTGAGAACCAGGTCGGCTTCGTGAACGAGACGACCGCCCCCGACCAGGAGCAGTTGAACCCCCTCGGGCCTCTGTCCTTCCGGGTCGTCGCCGGCACCTGCTGGGTCCTCGACACCGTCAACGGCCGTCTGCACCGCCTGGCGGCCGACGGCAAACCGGCGGCCGCGATCGCCCTGCCGGCCCGCGACCCGGCTGACTGGCAGGATTTCGCGGTGACCGTCGCCGACGGCGAACCGGTCGCCTTCTTCCTGCTCGACGGCGCCGAACAGCAGATCCTCAAACTGTCGCCGGCCGGCGAGGTGCAGGCCGCGTTCGGCGGGCTGGGCGAGGAGCCGGGCAAGTTCGTCCAGGTCTTCCGCATCGAGGTCGATGCGGCCGGGAACCTGTACGTGGCCGACCGGGGCCGGCAGGTCGTGTCGGTGCTGTCGTCCGCCGGCAAGGTGCTTCGCGAGATCGACTGGGAGTGGTCGGGGTTCTGCCTCGACCCCGCCGGGAACCTCTGCTACTTGCGCTGGGACGAAGACGCCGGGGTCAACCACCTGGTGGTGGAAACCCCGGACGGCAAGCCGGTGCGGTCAGTGCCGCTGGCCATCGGCCCGCATTTCAACCCCGACCTCTGGCGGGTCGAGGCCAACGGTGACGCCATCGTGTCCTACAACCTGCAGGAGGGCGCCCCGAACCAGATGCGCATCGCCCGTTGCGGCGCCGACGGCAAGGTCATCGCGGCCAGCCCCCTGATCCCGCCGAAGGTGATGAACCGCTTCCTGGACTGGGACGGCGCCGCCTGCTACCTCGCCGCGGCCGACTACGGGGAAGCCCCCAAGGGAACCTTCACGGTCGAACCGTTCACCTGGAAGTAGCGGACCGCCGCGGCGCGCGGCCGGGTTCCTCGCGGGCCCGGCCGCGCTTCGTCGGTCTGCGGTCCGCCGCC
>CAZKPI010001016.1:0-1622 GCA_964554555.1 uncultured bacterium | reverse complement strand
CCTTCGAGGATGGTCCAGGCCGCGAACTGGAACTCCCGGCCGAAGATGGTGGGGAACGCCTTCCCCATGCGGCCCGGCCGGAAGGAGTCGGCCGTGATGGCGTGGCCGAAGATGCCGTCGAGGCGGCGGCTCCACTCCTTCCCGTCGAGTTCGGACGGCAGTCCCGCGCGGCGGCGGGCGGTCTGCACCAGCAGGCGCCCGAAAACGGCCCGGTTGGTGCTCTCGAGGCGGACCGCCCCCGGCGGGCCGCCGGTGATCATGACGGGGGCGGCGTCGAGGTTGCCGCCGGGAAACGCAAACGCCCAGACCTGCAGGGGAAGCGGGCGCCGCAGGAGCGGCCGGCGCAGGGAGGCGGTCACCGCCGCCGCGACGCCCCTCCCCCGCGTCAGCTGGCGCTGGATGCGGCTTCGCAGTCGCCGCAGGCTCTCCTCGAACCAGAATGCGGGGCGCGACATCCGTTCGAGACGGCGGGCCAACCCGTCTGTGCGGCGCATCCAGGCTTCCCCCCGGTCCGCCCGCGGATCGCCCGTCATCAGCCGGGCGCACCAGAAGAACCCGAAGGCGGGAACCAGCGCCGCCAGCAGTGGGACGAGCCAGGCGAGGGCGGACGGCGGTGACGGGTGTGGTGCGGGGCGCATGCGGAACGATTCTACCACGCCGCTACTGTGGTCAGGCGGGCGGCGCCGCTTCCCCTCAAAGGTTCGGTCGAGCCTGGCCGGGACGCCGGCGCGGCGGGTGCGGTAGAATACCGCCATGGGGCAGAGTCATGATGTGATCATCGTCGGCGGCGGCCCGGCCGGCATGATGGCCGCCATCACTGCCGCGCGCCAGGGGCGGGCGGTGCTCCTGCTGGAGAAACTGCCCCGCCCCGGCGCCAAGCTGGAGGCTTCGGGCGGCGGCCGCTGTAACCTCACCAACACGCTCGACAACGATGCCTTCCGGGCCCGCTTCGGCCGCGCCGGCGGCTTCCTCATCCCCGCCCTGGCCGCCTTCGACCACCGCGACCTGCTGGCCTTCTTCGCCGAGCTCGGCGTGGCCTGCCACGCCCCCGACGGCTTCCGCGTCTTCCCCGTCACCCACCGCGCCGGCACCGTCGTCGAGGCCCTCGTGGCCGAGATGGCCCGGCTGGGAATCACCGTGTTCCGCCGTCTCCGCGTGACCGGTCTCCTGCGCGACGACCGGCGGGTGACGGGCGTCCTGGCGGTCGATCGCCCCGACGGGCCTTCCCCAGCCGGCCCCCGGCCTGGTGCCGCCCGCCGTTTCGCCGCCCCCTGCGTCGTCCTGGCCACCGGCGGCCTCGGCTGTCCCGCCCTCGGCGCGGAAGGCGACGGCTACGAGCTGGCCAGGCAGGCCGGCCACACGGTGACCGGGGTGTTTCCCGCCATGCTCCCCCTGCGTGTCCGCGAAACCTGGGTGCGGAACTGCCGCGCCGACACCATCGGCAAGGCCGTGGTGCGCATCGTCCGCCCGCGCGGGGCCCCCCTCCAGGCAACCGGCGACCTGATCTTCACCGCCGACGGCATCCGCGGCCCCGTCGTTCTCGACCTTGCCCGCGAGGTGACGCCGCTCCTGGCCGCCCACGGCGAGGTGCCCCTGCGGGTCAACCTCGTGCAGGGCCGCGA
>CAZKPI010001015.1:0-1624 GCA_964554555.1 uncultured bacterium | reverse complement strand
GGTGAGGGGGTCTGCCCGCCGGCCCGCATGGCGGCGGCCCTGGCCGCGGCCGGCCAGCCGGTTCTGCCCCTTACCGACGTGATGGGCTGTTGGGCCCTGGTGCCGGCCCTGCGGGCGGCGGCGGCCTACGGACTGCGCCCTCTCTTCGGCCTGTTGGCCCCGCTCGACGAGGGTTTCCTGCTCCTCTACCCCGACGACGAGGCGGGGTTCGTCGCCCTGTCGCGGGCCGCCTCCGCCTTCCACCGGCAGGCCGCCCTTCCCCCCGGCGCCCGCCCCGCCCCGCGCGAATCCGGGGGGCCGGTGACCATCGCAGGCGGGGGACTGGGAAATTTCCAGGATTTCCAGGGACATGATACCGAATTTCCCTCCCGGGGACAGGACTCCGGATGGCGGGGAACCTGGGATCCCGGCCCCGCCGTTCAGGTCCCTGAAACTCCCGGTCGGTCCCTGTGTCCTCCCGCCTTTCACGGAGCGGGTCAGGACGGGACGGAGGAAGGCGGAACGCCTGACGGCTTCAGGGGTGGTTCCCCCGCCGGTCGACGGTCACCCGATGCCGACCGGCCCTGGCCCGCGACTCCGGGCCGGTTGCCCCCCTGGCTGGACGGTCTGACCGGGCAGGGACGGGTCGTGGCGGTGGGCCGTTCAGCCCTGGCGGCCCTGTCCGATCTTTCCGGCCGCGGCTGGAAGCCGTTCTGGGGGGTGGGGCCCGACTGCTCGCGGGCCCGCGCCGCGGCGGAGGCCACCCTGGCCCGACGGCTGTCGGCCCCGCCCGTGGCCGTCTCCTTGCTCCGGTTCGCCGCCCCCGGGGACCGGTTCGTCCTGCGCATCCTGCGGGCCATCCATCAGAACGCTCTGGCCGACCGGGTGACCGCCCCCCCGGCCCCTGTCGCCCTGGACCCCGCCTCCCTGGCCCGCCCGTTCGCCTGGTTCCCCGAAGCCGTGGCGGGCGCGGCCGCGTTCGCCGCCGCCCCCTCCTGGACACCCGGCCTGGGCAAGTTCCACCTGCCCCGCCTCCACGACGACCCGGCCGCTTCGGTCCGGCAACTGCGCGAGCTGGCCCGCCGCGGCCTCCGCGACCGTTTCGGGAGGCCCGCGGAACCCGTCCAGGCCCGCCTCGAACAGGAACTGGCCGTCATCGCCAACCTGGGATTCGCCGACTACTTTCTGCTGGTCCACGAGATCGTGGCCGCGGCCGAATCGCGGGGCCACCGGGTTCTGGGCCGCGGCTCGGCGGCCAACAGCCTGGTGAGTTACGCCCTGCGGTTCACCCACGTCGATCCCCTGCGCCACAACCTGTATTTCGAGCGGTTCCTCAACCCGGGCCGCTCCTCCCCTCCCGACATCGACCTCGACTTCTCCTGGCGGATCCGCGACGACATCTACGAGTTCCTCCGCCGGCGCTGGGGCGACGACCAGGTGGCCCTCATCTCCACCCACGTCACCCTCGGCGGCCGCGGCGCCCTCCGCGAGACCGGCAAGGCGCTCGGCTTTCCCAGCTCCGACCTGGGACGGTTCACCCGCGCCATCGGCCGCCTGTCGGTCGCCGACTTCCTGGCCCAGGCCGCCGACCTTCCCCGCGCCCGCGGCCTTCCCCTCGACAACCCCGCCTTCCGCCGGTGGCTGA
>CAZKPI010001014.1:0-1631 GCA_964554555.1 uncultured bacterium | reverse complement strand
CAGGGACCCCCAGCCGCCACGGCGGGCGGCGCCAACCGCCTGCTTCGCACCGGCCAGGCGAGCCGGCCGCCCCGCGGTCGGCCCGACCCCCGTGCCGTTGCGCAGGGCGGTGGGACATTCCGGCTCCGCGCTCCGCACGGGAGCCGTCCGGTCCTGGCTTTGACGCTGATCCTGGCCTTGACCGCCTGGGTGCTGGCCCTGTCCGCGCCGGCCATGGCGCGGCCGCGGGTGGCCGTCCTGCCGTTCAAGACCTCCGGGGGGTTCGACTACCCGCTGGGGGACGGCATGGCGCAGATCCTGCGCCAGCGGCTGATGGAAAGCGGCAAGGTGCAGATCGTCGACCGCGAGGACCTCGGCAACATGAAAGGGGAACTCCAGCTGGCCGACGACGGTTATTTCGACCCTTCCACCTTCCCCGCCAAGGGGGGGTTCCAGGGGGCCGACTATCTGGTCGTGGGCCGGGTGCTCGACTTCGGTCACTACTCGCGCGACACCACGCTGGGCGCCCTGACCAGCATCGCCCAGATCGAAGGCCTGCAGTACAAAAAGACCACCGCCTACGTCCGGCTCGGCATCGAGGTGATCGATCTCTCCACCGGCCGGCTGACCCTGTCCGAGGAGGCCGAGGGGAAGCATCAGAAGTCGGGAGCCGTCCTGATGGCGGGCGATCTGAAGCGGATCTTCATCGGCGGCCTGAAGATCGGATCGTCGGAGTTCGACTCCTCGATGATCGGCCGGGCCACCAGGCAGGCGATGGACAAGCTGATCGGCCGCCTGACCGCCATCTTCACCCGCGACGCCAAGGTCCTGGCGGTCAGCCCCGAAGGGGTGGTCATCGACATGGGCTCCGCTTCAGGACTGCAGGTCGGCCGGAAGGGCCGGGTCTTCTCGACCCGCGAGATCAAGAACACCGCGGGCCGGGTGGTCTGGAAGTCGCGGCGCCAGGTGGGGGAGGGCGAGGTGATCGAGGTCCAGCCGGAGGAGTCACTCCTGCGTTGTCCGGCCAGTGCGGAACTGAAGGAAGGCGATGTCGTCGTCTTCGAATGACGACCTGCCAGCCCAGCAGTAACGGAGGAGGCTGATATGCATGGACGATGGGTGCGACTGGCCGCGATCTTTGTCGCGGTCCTGCTGACGGGCCCGGCCGGTCTGGCCCAGGAGCCGAAACGGCCGCCGCCGCCCGACGGGTTCGACCTTTCCCCGGCCTATTACTACGATTCCATCCGGATCGCGGCCGAGGGGGCGGTGGCCACCATCACGCTCCAACCCTACACCAAATACCAGGACCTCCCGGAATCCGACCGGGTGCTTGCCACCCTGCCCCCTGGCCGGACCCTGACGGTCGAAATCACCGGCAAGCACCCCCAACTCGGCTACGATTGGGACAACAACCGGATCGAAGTCGGAACCGCCGCCATCCGGGTCTTTCTCTACACCAAAACCCCGATGGGGGCTGTTTTCCCTGATGCGATCGAAGGGTTCAGGGTGTCCCTGTCCGCGGAGAACCTTCCCGCGGGCACGTTTGACCTCCTTCTGTGCGAAAAACGCCTGGGGAGGATCGAAGTGAAGTGACCGGAAGGCCCCGTGCGACCGGTCGGATCGGGGGTCTGACGGCGGCCTGGGCGGCGGCG
>CAZKPI010001013.1:0-1639 GCA_964554555.1 uncultured bacterium | reverse complement strand
CTGATCATGGCCGTCCCTCCTCGGTGAAGATGAGAGTGATGTCCCACCTTCACTTAAGGGCTTCGGGCCGCTGGCCGGAAACATGGGTGCAAAAACGAGACCCATCCCTGATCCCGATGCCGACGGTTCAACAGCCGCCCGCGTCCAAATGCCCCCACCGATTCACCGTTTCGAAGAAGCCTCCAAAGCTCACAGACAGCAAAACGGAATTCCCATGATCCGGTCGGTGTAGCGACGGGGCCGTTCGTCGTTGTTGATGACGACTCCGAAGGGGCATTTCTGGTCGTCGAGGAACTGGTTCAGGGCCTGCAGTTCGGCCGCGCGAACGGTCTGGGAATGCTTGATCTCGATGGGAAGAAGACCGAAATTCCCTTCCAGGATGAGATCGATCTCACCTCCGGCCCCGGTGCGGTAATGGGAGGCTTCGAAGGAAACTCCGCGGGCATTCAGGTTGCGGAGGATCTCCTCGATGACCATTCCCTCCCAGGAGCGCCCCATGGCCGGATGGGAAAGAAGGGCGGGGAGGTCGGGAATTCGCAGGAAGTGGTGCAGGAGACCCGTGTCCCGCAGGAACCCCTTGGGATGTTTCACGACGCGTTTGAGGGGGTTGCCGGCGAAGGCGGGAAGATGACGCCACACGAACGTTCCGTCCGCGATCTCCAGGTAAGCCCGGGCCGTTGGCTGGGAAACGCCGAGGGCCCGGGCGATTTCGGAATGGTTGAGGACCCAACCGGAAAGGCCCCCCAACATGGTGAGGAACCGTCGAAACGCCTGCTGGTCAAGTCGTGGGAAGAGGCGGGCGACATCGCGCTGGAGATAGGTGCGGACGTAGTTTTCCCGCCAGCTTCCTCGGAATGCAGTCGATTTCCTGATCCAAGGTTCGGGATACCCCCCGTGAAACCAATATTGATGGATTTCCTTCAGGGAAAACCGGGGACGGAGGCGCCCGAGAAGACCAGGGAAATCGAGGTTGCCGCGGGACAGCATCTCGAAGAACGAGGACCGGGAGAGCCCCCCGGTCTCATCAAGGGAAAAGGGGGCCATCTCCACGATGGCGACTCGGCCGGCCAGAGTCTCGGACACGTTCTTCAGCAGGTCAGGGGAACTGGAACCGGTGAGGACGAACCGGCCGGCCTCGTTGCGGTGGGCATCGATGGCCACGCGCAGGGCGGGAAACAGGGCCGGATGAAGCTGGGCCTCATCGATGGCCACCCGCCGCGGGTTCATGCGGAAAAACAGGTCGGGATCATGAGAGATGACCTCGAAATCGCTCTGCCGCTCGAGGTCGAAGATTTGCCAGGCCGACGGAAGCGTCCTGAGCAGGGTGGTTTTTCCGCACTGCCGCACGCCGATGAGGACCACGCAAGGGTAATCCTTCAGATGCCGTTTCAGCCGTTCCTCATACCGCCGCTTCATGGCATACATTCTAAAGGTTAGCTTTTGATTTTGCAAGTCATATGAGAAAGCCTTCGGCTCGCCATGGACACCTGTTTGGTAAGCGCCAAAACAGGTGCCCCCTGCCCTGGGGGCAATCCTGACAGGGTCCGGCGGGGCTACTTCGAAAGAAGCCTGCTCCGGTCAAGATGCTGGGGCAGGAGGGCCCGAAGCTCCTCGTCCGTGGTTGCCTTGGGAACCTCGG
>CAZKPI010001012.1:0-1640 GCA_964554555.1 uncultured bacterium | reverse complement strand
TGTCAGCCCCCCCGGTTCCCTTCCCGCAAGTATAGCGGCATCCTGCCGGGCCTTGCCGTGGCGGTGATGGTTCCCCTGCTCCTGCCCGGCGATTTGCCGGCCGGCGACAAGCCTCCCGCCGCTTCCGATTCCATCGGATTGGACAAGGGCCTGTCCTCCATGTCCACCAAGGGCACCGCGGCAATCATGTCCCCCAAGTCCTCGGCCATGGACGCCCCCAAGGAAACGATGTATTCCACCGACGAGAACACCGACCTGCTGGAACGGGCCATCGAACGGTTCAACCGCGAGCACTGCCCTCCCATGACCCCCATCCGCGAAATCACCCGCTCCACTCTCGGTACCCTGGCGAAGTATGAATACATTCCCCCGGACATCAGCAAGTTTGAAAAGATGGTGATGCGCAACGGGAAGGTGTACAAACCGGTCGAGCCCCGGACCGACCCCGGCCAGACGACCCCCTCCTTCCCCACCGGCAAGGTTCCCGATTCCCTGATGGGCGTGCTCGATGTGGTCTCCGAAGGACTGACCGAGAGCTCTCCGCCCGGCAAGGGAACGCCTCCCCCGCCCAAGAACATCCGCGTCGACGAGCGGCGCGGCACCTTCCGCAACGCCAACGGGGAACTGGTCGAGTTCAAATACTTCGTGCCCTATGTTCCACCCAATCAGACCCGCACCTTCAAGGGCAAAACCTTCAAGAGCATCCTCGACATGGTGAAGAAGAACGCCCTGCCGGCCAAGTATCAAGGCACGGGAAGCACGACCGGAGCCCCGCGGGTGGCCTCGGAAACGGTGACGGGGAATTGAGCCGGAACGGGGCGCCTCCTGACATCCGGGAACAGGAGGCCGAGCTGATCCGGCAGGTCCGGGCCGGCCGGCGGGATTCCTTCCGGCCGCTGGTCGAGCGGCACTGGCCGCGCATCAAGGGTCTGGCCCGCCGGATCCTGCGGGGCCCGGACCTGGTCGAGGACATCTGTCAGGAGACCTTCCTGCGGGCCTTCGAAAAGCTGGCTTCGTTCGACAACACCCGGGAGTTCGCGCCCTGGCTCGCCAAGATCGCGGTCAACCTGATCGGGGAGCATTTCCGCAAAGGGGGACAGCGTTTGCAGTTGGTTCCGCTCGACGAACGGGTCTTCCCGCGGGTCGCGCCCGAACCGGGCGAGGAGGTCATCGGGCGGGCCCTGCTCGACGACTGCCTCGAGCGGCTTCCGGTGGCCTACCGGATCCTCTTCGTTCTCCGCCACGGTCTGATGTTCAGCTACGAGGAGATCGCCCAGGTCCTGGACGAACCCCTCGGCACGGTGAAGGTCAGCCTGTTCCGGGCCCGGGAGATCCTGAAGGGTTTCTGGGCCGCGATGCCGACAGAGCTGGCCAGGGAAGGGGTGAAATGACATGAAGGAACACACCTGCCGCGAGCGCCTGGACTTCCAGGGCTACGTCGATCAGCAGTTGTCAGGCCCCGAGCAGACGGCGCTGGAGAGGCACGTGCGCGACTGCCCGGCCTGCGCCAGGGAACTCGAGCGCACCCGCCACTTCTTCACCGACCTGCAGATGGCCTGCGCGGTGGGCCGCGGCGACCTGCCGACCCCCGCCGAGGTCGACGGGGTGATGGCGCGCCTCGCCCGGGCGCACCCGGCCCC
>CAZKPI010001011.1:0-1651 GCA_964554555.1 uncultured bacterium | reverse complement strand
GCGGCGGCCCGGCCCACGCGCAGCGGCCAGGCCGGGCCCGCCGGTGGGCCCGTGCTGGACGCCCCCGATTTCGTGTTCCATCGGAGAAACGCTCATGAGTGACGCCGCCGCCGGCCTGGACAAGCTGAACCAGACCCGGGTCCAGACCGTCCTGAACCTCCTGCTGGAGTCGCCGTTCTTCTACCGGGAGGACGATCCCGAGCACTTCCAGTACCTGCGCGCCAACCGGGCCGCCTTCACCGATTTCCTCCAGCGCTATTTCGGCTGGCGGCTGTTCGTCGACCGGAACCTGGCGCGCATCCTCAAGGACCGCCTGGTCAACCCTGCCCTCAAACCCGGTCAGCGCCTGCAGTTCCAGGTCAGCACGCGGAACGAGAGCATTGTGTTCCTTCTGCTTCTGCAGTATTACGAACACGAGCTGGCGGCCCAGAACCTGTGCGCCGGTGATGGCGACCAGAACCTCCGGTTCCGGCTCGGCGCGTTTCTCGAATGGAGCCGCCGCCATCTCGGGGAAATCGCGGACGGGCCGGCCCCCGATGAGCGGACCCTGCTCGATTGGGCGCGCCCCCTGCTGACCAAGCTGGTGAAGTTCCGCTTCCTGAAAGAGGTCGAACGGGCGGCCATGCCCGAGGCGGGAGGGCTGACGGAAATCCTGTATGAAGTCCTGCCCGGCCTCCACTGCTATGAACCGACCCAGCTGGCCAACCAGATCATGGCCGCCGCGCTCCCGAAGCCGGGCGAGGGCGGCGGCGCGGGCGAGGGCGAGGGAGCCGGGGAAGGCGAAGACATTGACGGAGCCGGGATCCCGGCGGGTGAGGCGGAGGCCTGGCCGCCGCCGGAAGGGGCCGGGAGGGGGGACGGGGAGGACGTGACGCCATGAGCGGCCGCCTGCACATCTCGGCCATCCGGCTGATCAACTTCCACAATTTCCTTGACGAGACCATTCCCGTCAAAGGGTCGTTGTTTCTGCTCGGCGAAAACGGTTCGGGAAAGACGACGATCCTCGACGCGGTCCATTTCGCCCTGACCGCCGGCGTCGATGTGGAATGGAACGCCGCCGCCCGCCTGACCCCCCGGGGCCGGGAGGGCGGCCGCTCCCTGCAAGGGGTCCTGCTTCGGCACGACCAGGAGCGGGGTGTCCGGCATCCGGAGGGCACCATCGGGTATGCGGCCCTGGAACTGCAGTCCGCCGACGGCTCGCCCGCGATGGTCATCGGATGCGGCGGCCATGCCCGTTCCCTCGACAGCCAGGTCGAGGTCTGGGGCTTCATCCAGAGCGGCCCGCTGGCCGGCCTGACCCTGGTGGTCACCGAGGACGGCGTCCGGCGGGTGCTCGACCAGAGTGAACTGCGGACGGCGAACCCGTCGATGCAGGTGCTGGACAAGGGAAGATACCGCTCCCGCGTGGGCGAACATCTGTTCGGTTCGCGGGCGGCGTTCGACGAATCGATGCGGCTGATCAAGGCCGGGAAGGCATACCGGGAGCTGGTGACGCGCATCCAGGACCCGGCTGACCTGTTCCGGGCCCTTCTGCCGCCGCCGGACGCGGCCATCTTTGAGGAGATCCTCACGTCGCTCGAGGACATCGAGCGGGTCGAAGCCAACCGGCAGGATCTCGAGGTGGAGGTCAGGCACCTGACGGCCGTCCTGG
>CAZKPI010001010.1:0-1652 GCA_964554555.1 uncultured bacterium | reverse complement strand
AACCAGATCCCCCCCGCCGCCAGCACGGCGACGGCCGCTCCCAGCCAGGGTTTCCAGACACCGGTCTGTCGTTCCCGCTCGGCCGTGTCGAACAGGCTCTTGACGCTTGACTGCCGCTGGCTCAGCCGCCGCCGCCGGGAGCTGGTCGCGGCACTGCTCTCATGTTCCCCCGGGCCGGCGAAGCCTTCCAGGGCGGTGAGGATCTCTTCGATCTCGGGCCGGGAAGCCGGGTCTTTGTCCAGCATCCGTTTGACCATGGGCAGGAAAGGCAGGAACAGACTGCCCTCGGGCAGGGCGGTCATCGGCAGGGTGGCCTGGATGTGCTGGAGCGCCACGGCCAGGTCGGGGTTGCTGGTGGAATCAGCCTTGAAGGGCGGCTCGCCGAAAATGAGTTCCCAGAAGATGATGCCGATCGAGTAGATGTCGGACTTGGCGGTGATCTCCCGCTTGCCGGTGCACTGTTCCGGCGACATGTACTGCGGGGTGCCGACCGTCGTGCCGGTGCGGGTGAGATGGGCGTGCGCCTTGGCGATGCCGAAGTCGAAGATCTTCAGCAGACCCTCCCGGGTCACCA
Organism: uncultured bacterium; assembly: GCA_964554555.1. Lineage (GTDB taxonomy): Bacteria > Muiribacteriota > Ozemobacteria > Ozemobacterales > Ozemobacteraceae > Ozemobacter. The sequence continues at coordinate 1,078 of CAZKPI010001010.1, read as the reverse complement.
TGATGTTGCTCGGCTTCAGGTCGCGGTGGATGATGTTCTTGCGGTGGCAGGCCTGCAGGCCTTCCAGCAGTTGGATCATCAGGGGCGCCAGCCGGGCCCCGTCCTTGCGCAGCGCCTCCTTCAGGTCGGACAACAGCACCCCGTCGATGTATTCCATGACCAAAAAGGGACGCTGGGTGGCGCGGTCCGTGCCCGAGGCATAGATGTTCAGCACGTTGGGGTGGCCGACCGTCGCCAACAGCTGTCCTTCCTGCAGGAACCGCTCGACGACGCCGGGAATGGCCATCATCTCCTCGTTCATCACCTTGATGGCCACCGTGCGGTTGAGGGTGGTGTCGAGGGCCTTGTAGACCTTGCCCATGCCGCCCGACCCGACCTCGGCGACGATGCGGTAGATCTCGCCGATCGTCTGCCCGTCACCCGCCGCCGGGACGTCACCGGGCCGCAGTCGGTTCAGCTCGCGCTTCAGGTGCTCGATGATGTCGGGGATGGCCGGCCTTTGCTCGGGCTTCTTGGCCAGGACCCGCCGCAGGAGGTCGAGGAAGGGCCGCCCCGCCGGGGCCGCTTCCAGCTCCTTCCAGGGGGGGTCCTGGTTGAGGTGCTGGAGGGCGACCGACAGGCCCGGGTCGGTCGCGTCCTTTTCCGCCTCGAAGGGAAGGCGTCCGACCAAAAACTCCCAGAGCATGACACCCATGGCGTAGATGTCGGAGGCGGCGGTGATCTCGGTCTTGCCGAGGCACTGCTCGGGTGACATGTAGTGCGGCGTGCCGATGGCCACCCCGGTCCGGGTCATTTTCTGGGAGGTCTTGGCGATCCCGAAGTCGACCAGCTTGAGCTGGCCGTTCTTGTTGATCAGCACGTTGGCGGGTTTCAGGTCGCGGTGGATGACGCCCTTCTGGTGGCAGGCGTGGATGCCCCCCAGCAGTTCGATGCAGTACTGCAAAAGCCGGGCGGGGTCCTTGTGCAGTTCGTCCCGGTGTTCCTCGAGGGTCTGGCCCTCGACGAATTCCATGACCAGGAAGGGGATGCCGGTCGCGTCATCGACCCCGGCGGCGTAGACCTCGATGATGACCGGGTG
>CAZKPI010001009.1:0-1654 GCA_964554555.1 uncultured bacterium | reverse complement strand
TCATGGTCAGGGTCAGGGCGCGCTGCCTCGCCAGGATGGCGGTCACCTTGGCCCGATCCTCAAAGGTCTCGACCAGAATAGAGAGCAATTCAAGGGTCTTGGCCTCGGGTGAGCCGGGAGGGGCGTCCAGCAGGACGTCAATGGCGCCGAGAGCCTGGCGGTACTCCCGCTTGGACCCCTTCCACCCACCTGGCCCTCGGCCCGGACCCCGGATCAGCTCCCGCGGGGCAGGAGGATGTCCAGGAGGGTGTGAAGCCTGGAGGAGAGGTATGGCAGAAGGGCTTTTCCCGGGTGGTCGCTCCAATCGTCCAGGGTGACGGCGAGGCCTGTCTGGGTCGAGGTCTTCCCCACCTGGTCCTTCAGGAGCCGGCGCAGACCGGAGGCCAGTTCGAGGGGGCTGCGGCCTGCGAGGTCGGGCTGGTGGAGGTGGATCCAGAACTGCTCCAGGACGCTGAACACGGCGGGCCAGACCACCCAGGAGGTGGGGCGGTTCCCCACCAGGAGCGCCCGCCAGCCCTCGTCGACCAGGACGTAGGGCCGGAGCCGCCCCTCGACCCGGGAGCGGACGAACCCGGACTCCCACATGTCCGACAGGGCCTTGATGACCGTGGCGGGGAAATAGCCGCAGGCGCGCGCGACGGCGCGGGGGGTGCCGCGGCCGGCCGTCGCCAGGAACGCCAGGATCTCGCACCGGGCGTGGATGCCCAACAGCGCCCGCAAGCGCAGGAGCAGGGTGGCCGGTCCGGCCGGGGGAAAGGGCCGGGCGACGCCGCGGGGCCGGTAGGGTTCCCAGAGCCAGCCGCCGGAGGCGAAGACGGGGTCCGGCCGGTGCAGGACCGGCAGGGGCCGGCCGTCGGCCAGCCGGAACAAGGGTTCGGGCCTGGCTCCGCCGGGGACCTTGGAGCGGGCACTGCGGGCCCATTTGTCGGTTGGGCCCCCCTGCTGCAGGGTGGCGGCCACCGCCATCCAGACCGGCGCCCCGGCCAGCGGCCAGGTCGCCAGCATCCGGCGCAGGCGGTGGGGATTGAGATACCGGCCGTTCACCCCGAGCCAGTCCAGCATGGCGTCGAAGAGCCGCGGATCCTCGCGGCCGATCGTGCAGGTGACGGCAACCAGGGCTTCGGGGTCCAGGACCTGATCGCCGGCAATCGCCTGCTGCCCCGCCACCCCCAGAGCGGTCCACTGGGCCCAGAGCAGATCGGCCACCCGGGCCCGGAACCCGTCCTTAGATCCGGTCAGCCACTGGTCCATGGCCAATGCCCTCCAGCAATCGTCGCAGGACGTCCCGAAACCCCTCCGACACGTCAGGACGGGAACCCGCGGCAAGAGGACCAGGGCCACGACCGCCCGACCGGCCACCGGGTCCCCGGATGGACACCAGGCAACGCCATCATCGACGATGTCCTGCGGCCTTACCACGAACCGGGAATGTCTCTGAAGACCGAGGGTTACCCGGCCGACGTCCCAGAACAGGGTCCAGGACAGGGCCTGGGGCGGGTGTTTGGGGAATCCTTGGAAACGGGGCACCCGGGGTGGCAGGCGGCCCTCGGGCGCTTGGCCTTGGCCTGTACCGCATCTGATTTTCTGGACACAAGAGCAGGGATGCCGGGTTTCATCGACAGGTTGCGGATCATGGTCAGGGTCAGGGCGCGCT
>CAZKPI010001008.1:0-1657 GCA_964554555.1 uncultured bacterium | reverse complement strand
ACATCACAACGGGCCCAAAACCGTCAAACCGGTAACGGGCCCACCGGTGATGACAGCCCTGCGGGAAACCCCTTTCCGGGTCGAGTGGCAGGACGCCCACGCCGACGCGATCTATCACCAGGGGCGGTTGTCGTTCCTGGCAGGGCGGTTCCCGGAGGCCCGGCGTCTGCTGAAACAGGCGGCGGCCCTGCGCCGCAAACTGGCCAGTGACGACCCCGCCCGCACCACCATCCTCGAGGAGGCCGAGGCCCGTTCGTGGCTGGGACGGTGCGAGGCGGCGATGGGCCGCCATGCGGCCGCCGAGCGGGCCCTGTTGAAGTCCCTCCGCCAATGCCTGCACTTCCTCGCCCAGGTTCCCGAGGATCCCTCGACCATCATCCAGGCCGCCCAGGCCTGGCGGTATCTCCTCGAGTGCAACCCCGATCCGTCAGCGGATGACCGCCTGGAGGTCACCACCGAGATCCGCGGCCTGCTGGAGCGGTTGCCGGAAGCGGAGCGCCAGACCAAGGAGTGCCGCGACCTCGCCCTTTTCCTGGATCGGGAAACCCCAGGGAAGATCCGGAAAACTCAGAGATCCTGATCAGCCCACGGTCCAGTTCCAGCCTTGCCGGAACCTGATGAGGTGACCCGGCCGTGACGAGAAAGGGCATACGAGGAGGGCGGTGGAAAAAAACGGCGGTGGATTCCGCCTCTGGGAATGGTGCCAACAAGATTTTGAACCGACTGGCGGCACCCGACTTTTCTTCTCAAGAAGCCGCCGCAGGCTCCGGGCGGCGGAAAGTTGCTCCCCGGAGTAGGCTCGAAGAGAAGAACCGGAAAGGAGCCCGACCATGGCCAGCCCGACCATGGCCAGCCCCACCCTGACCTTCGAGACGAAAGCCGGCCCGTTCACCCTCGAGCCCGCGGGCGAAGACCTGATCGCCGCCCTGGCCGACCATTGGCCACTGACGATCGAGCGCCTGGAGGACGGTGGCCGCACCGTCGTCGTCCTGCCCGTCGAGGAAAACGCCCGCCGGGTCTTCGGCATGACCCTTCCCCTCGCGCCCGCCGCCGCGGATGAGGCCGAGCGACAGGTGCGCATCCTGCGCGCCGCCATGGGGGTGGCACTGCTGCGGAACGCCCCGCGTTTTACAGGGTTCTTCCTTCTGGGCACCCACCTCGGGGCTCCCTGTGACGGCTATGAGGATGGGGGAAGGGTTCTTCCCCTGCCGCACGGGATGGTCACCTTCGCCTGCTCACCGAACCAGTGGGACGAACCGGAGAACCCCTGCGACATGGATCACTTCGCCCTCAACCTCAGATGCTGGGGGAAATTCCCCCTCCCGACTTTCGGAGATTGGCCGACGTTCATCCGCGAACTCGCAGGCTTCGCCGCGGGCCAGGGTTTGTCCATTCCGATCTGGAAGAGGGCACCAGGACTCCCAGCCACCCGCCTGGCCGGGCTTTCCCTCGAATTCCTGGTCATCGACGGCCGGGTCGCCTGCGTGCAGGAGAACCCGTCACCCGACGACCCGCTCTGGGAGATGTTGGCCGCGGCCGGCCACCGCACCGTCCTCCACCTCCCCATCCGCATGACCAGGCGCGTGACCGAGCCCGTGCTGACCCTGGAGCCGCGGGCGGGCGTCGTCGTCACCCGAACCGTCATCCAGCCCGAGGT
>CAZKPI010001007.1:0-1666 GCA_964554555.1 uncultured bacterium | reverse complement strand
GAGGATGCTCTCGAAGGCCTGGCGGGCCAGCACGTTGGTGGCGTAGCCGCCGATGAAGGCGATCGGGGCCTGCAGGTGGCGGTTGGTGATCAGGGTTGACTTGAAATTCTTCGCCACTCCCTCGTGCAGGCCGGCGATGATGTGCCTGATGGCGATCCCCTTGTTCTGCAGGTGGATCATGTCCGATTTGGTGAAGACGGTACAGCGGCAGGCCACGTTGGCCGGCTGGTCGGACTTCAGGCCCTCCTCGACGAACCGGCCCAGGATGGCCTCCATGCGGGCCTGCGGGTCGGTGATGCCGGCGAACTGCGGCAGGTCGGCGTAGACCCGCTCGGCCTGCTGGTCGATGAAACTGCCGGTGCCGGCGGCGCAGGCCTCGTTCAGCTTGAAATCCTCGAGCAGGAAGCCCTCGCCGGAGGGGGACACCACCAGAAGGGTCGAGTCGTGGCCGCCGATCGAGATGACCGTGCGCGCCTCGGGAAACAGCCGGTGCAGGCCCCGGGTCTGGGCGGTCGTCTCGATCTCGAAGAAGGTGCGGGTGGCCTCGGCCACCGCCTTGCCGTGGGTGCCGGTGAAGACGACGCGCTCGATGGCGCCGGCCCCGTGCCGCTGTTCGATGTCGGTCAGGATCTGGGCGCACAGGTCGATGGTGCGGCCGAAATGGCGGCGGTAGGGAAGCTCCTCGAGCAGGTCGCCCGCACTGGAACAGAGGACCGTATTGATGCTGACGGATCCGATGTCGAATCCGACGGTGAGGCGGTGATGTGACATGCAAACCTCCTGGCACTTCTGAGGGAAGGGATATCCTACCATTCTTCAGGGCTTCAGGCAAATCGGGGACCCCTGGGAAATCCGCCTCCCGGGCGGGTGCAGGCGGATGGCCGGGATCGGCTCCCGTCCGCGGGCTTCGGCCCTGGCGGTCGCCCCGCCCGGGGGTCGGCCGGTCGGCAGGAGTTGACCCCGGCCTGGCGCCGGGTGTACGGTTGGGCATCCCCGCCCGGCAGGAGGCACCCATGGCCCTCGAGGTCCACCATCGCAATCCCCGGCTCGAACGCTGGGAGGAACGGCTCAAACTCATGTTCGACCGGGTCGATCACGTGCTCGAGGAGCGGTATGCCGGCCGGTTCCGGCTGAAGCCGAGCCGGCCGGCCCATGGCGAGGGGGTGACGCGCGACGCCGACGGCCTGTTCGACCTCGGCATCTCCTTCTCGGCGGGACTCACCTCGCCCTACGGTCCGGGCTACGTGTTCCAGGTCCGCCTGGCCACCACCGAACAGGTCCCCGCCGCCTTCCGACAGCAGATCGAGACCGAGGTCGCCGACCTGATCAACCGGGAACTGCCGCGGTATTTCCCCGGCCTCGACCTCCGCCTGGCGCGGGAAGGCCAGGCCTTCCGGCTGTTCGGGGACCTGTCTCTCGACATCGACCTCCCCCCTCTTCCCCCCGAATTGGCCTGATCCGGGCCATGGGGCCGCCTTCCATGGGTTGAAAGAGGCTCCGAAGGCTGATCCCCGCCGGGCCAGGAGCCCCAGGGGGAAAGGAGGGCCGCCCCGGCCCCTGGCCTTCCGCCATCGCGGCGCAGGTCAGACCAGCGGAGGGCGGCCTCGGTTGCCCCGGGCGGCCTCCATGGCTACTCCCACTTGTCAGAGCCAGAATCGGGGGGCGC
>CAZKPI010001006.1:0-1675 GCA_964554555.1 uncultured bacterium | reverse complement strand
GGGGGACGGGAGGCATCGGCCAGCCGCCTGGCCTCGCGGCGGATCTCCCGGTGCAGGGTGTCGAGCACCGCTCCGCCGGGCCGGGCGGCCAGGGCTTTCACGGCCCCGGCCAGGGCCTCGGCCGCCGCCGCCGTCGTCGGGACCTGCCGCAGAAGGGGGAGCAGGGTCGGGAAGAGGTTGGCGAGGGGCGGGCGGTCATAGGGCCGGGGGGCCCGCAGATGGGCTTCCAGCCAGGCGAGGACGGTCAGGCGGGGGTTCTGCCCGCCGGCCGCCGGGGGCGGCGCGGCGGCCTCTCCCGTGATCCGGGGCATCCCGGCGGTCAGCCGCACCAGGATGCGCCACAGGAGGGCCAGCCGCTCCCGGAAGGTCGGGGGCGGGGCGATGGCGGGCTGAAACTCCCCCAGGCGGCGGGCGACGGCCTGGCGCATGGGGTGGTGATGCAGGTTCCGTTCCGTCACGTCCAGGGCGGCGTAGCGGGCGGCATCGGTCGCGGCGAGGGTGTCGAAAAACCCCGCCAGAGCCCGGTCCTCATCGGGGGTCCGTTCCGGCAGGCTCAGCAGGCGGGCCACCGCCTCGAGGGGCTCATGGAAGAACAGCCAGACCAGGCCGGGGAACCGGCGCCGGAACCAGGCCTGGACCCAGACGTCCCCCCGGTCGGGGGCGGCGGCGGCCCGGTCGAACAGCGGCTCCAGAACCCGCCCGGCCATCTGCAGGTCGGCGTCGTGGTCGAAGAACCGCTCACGCGTCTTCTGATACAGGGCTTCGGCGGAGAACTGTCCTTCGCGGTCCCGGGCCAGCGCGAACAGCAGGTAGGGCAGGAAGACCAGCCAGACCCGCTCGGGCAGGATGGCCTGCAGGGCGGCCAGTTCGCCGGGCGCGGGCCCCGGGTCGCGGTCCCCGTTCCCTTCGCCAAACAGCCCGGCGAACTCCCGGCGCAGGTGGTCGAGCACGGCCAAAAACGCTTCCCGGCCGGTCCCGTGCCGCCGGGCCTGGGCCAGCCAGTCGCGGACCAGGGCCGGCAGGCCGTCGCCGGTCACCTGGCGCCGGATCAGGGGGGCGAGCGGGGGCAGGGCCGCCCCGGTCCGGTCGTGCAGGAACCAGGTCACGCGCCGGCGGGCCTGGACGGCCGGGTCGTGGTCGGCCAGCCAGTCCCGGACCTGGGCCGCGTCGGTGACGGGGACGACCCGCGGGTCGCCGCGCCAGGGCGAGGCCGGCCCCACGTTGTCGGCGGGCACGAACAGGTGGTCATAGCCGGCGTGCAGGGCGAGGCGGACCTTGAGGTCGAACGTGGCAGGGCTGACGGCGGTGACCTGACCATCGGGCCGGACGTTGCCCGTGGCGGCGAGGCGTCCCGGCAGGGGCGCCCGCTGGAGGTGGAGCCAGGTGAACAGCCAGAGGGCGAGGCCGAACGAGTTGCCCTCGATGTCGGCGGCCTCCAGGTCGAGGATGGGCAGGACGGGGTCGACGCGGAGGCCGGGATCGACCCCGGCGTGGGCCGCGGTCAGGGCATCCTGCCAGGCGGCCGCCGCCTGGGCCTCGGCCGGGAACCACCGGTCGCCGAACAGCTTCTCCTGGAGGTCGGGCGCGAGGAGGTGGAAGCCGGCGAGCCACAGGCCGCGGGCCTGCCGCTGGACCAGGAGGACGCCGGGCGAGGGCAGGGCGGGAGGGGGCGGCC
>CAZKPI010001005.1:250-1676 GCA_964554555.1 uncultured bacterium | reverse complement strand
TTGCACAATCTGCAGGAATATGGTAGTTCTGGAGGCCCGGCGCGGCAGTCGTCTCCCTGTTCCCGCCGGGCAGACCCAGAACGGAAAGGAAGGCGCATCGGCCCATGGCGCGCACCACACGACCGGCCCTGCGGTACCGGCATCCCCTTCTCAAGCTGAGCGGCGAGATGCTCGGCGGGCCCGGCGGTTTCGGTTTCGACCGGAAGGCCCTGGAGACCTACGCCGGTGAGGTCGCCGATCTGGTCGGGCATGGCATCATCCCCTCGCTCGTCCTGGGGGGCGGCAACTTCTTCCGCGGCGCCCGCGGTCACCTGCCGGCCGTGCGCCGGCACCGGGCCGACGCCATCGGCATGCTGGCCACCGTGATGAACGCGGTCTGCTTCGCCGAGCACCTGGCCGACCGCGGGGTGCGGGCCGAGGTGTTCTCCGCCGTCCAGATGGACTCCCTGGCCGCCTTCTACCAGATCGACCGGGCCCGTGCCGCTCTCCAGGCCGGCACCGTCTGCCTGTTCGCGGGTGGTACCGGGGCCCCGTATTTCAGCACCGACTCGGCTTCGGCCCTGCGGGCCATCGAGGTGGGATGCGACGTGCTGATCAAGGCCACCAAGGTCGACGGGGTCTACGACGCCGACCCGATGAAGAACCCGAAGGCCAGGAAGTTCGACGAGATCTCCTATTCCGAGGTCCTGCGGCGCGGGCTGGGAGTCATGGATCTCGTGGCCATCACCCTTTGCCGCGAAAACCGTATGCCGCTCATCGTCCTGTCGATGGCGGCCGCCGGCAGTATCCGGCGGGCGTGCCAGGGCAAGAACGTCGGCACGCGCGTCATCGCCGACGACCCTGTCTGATTCCGAAAAGAACCCAACGAACCAGAGGAGGAACCCCATGTCCGTCGATACCATCATCAAGGAATCCACCGAGAAAATGGCCCAGTCGGTCGAGGTGCTGAAAAAGGAGTTCTCCACCATGCGCACCTCCCGCGCCACTCCCTCCATCCTCGACCGCATCACGGTCAACTACTACGGCTCGGAGACCTCCCTGCACCATGTGGCCTCCATCTCGGCCCCGGACCCCAAGACCATCCTGATCAAGCCCCACGAAAAAACCCTGCTGGGCGAAATCGAGAAGGCCATCCAGAAGTCCGACCTCGGGCTGAACCCCCTCAACGATGGCAATTTCATCCGCCTGCCCATTCCCCCGCTCACCGAGGAGCGCCGCAATGATCTGGTGAAAACGGCCAAGAAGAAGGCCGAGGATTTCCGCATCGCCATCCGCAACGTCCGCCGCGATGCGAACGAGGCGATCAAGGCCCTGGAGAAGAAAAGCGAGATCACACAGGACCAGAGCAAGAAGACGGTGGAGCGCATCCAGAAGCTGACCGACGAATACATCCTCAAGATCAACCAGGTCTACGAGGCCAAGGAAA
>CAZKPI010001005.1:0-240 GCA_964554555.1 uncultured bacterium | reverse complement strand
CCTGGGGAAGTGACATGTACCGGATCAGTGAAGACTGCGTGGCCTGCGGCACCTGCCTGTCCGTCTGTCCCGTGAAGGCGATCAAGGAAGGGGAGCCCTACGTCATCACCCCCAAGTGCACCGACTGCGGCAAGTGCGCCGAAGTCTGCCCCGTCGAGGCGATCGCCTCCGGCACCCCCGACGGCCGCTGACCGCCGACCGCCGGCCGGGCCCCGCCCCGGCCCGGCCGGCCGAGGAACC
>CAZKPI010001004.1:284-1682 GCA_964554555.1 uncultured bacterium | reverse complement strand
GACCGGCGGTGAAGCCCCGGGCCGTCCTGCGCTCTCCCCGCCGGTCGGACCCTGGGGGCCGTACCCGCCGGTTGACACCCACCCGGCCGTATGGTTGAATACCCAAAACTTTGCGAGAGGCACCGTGACCGACACCAAGCGCGCGCAGGTCTTCGTTTTCACCAGTTTCCAGGGCGGCATCGGCAAGAGTTCGGCCGCGATCCGTTTCGCCCGTGCCTACCAGAAGCGGAGGGGCGGAGGGCGCGGAGCCCTGATCGAGGTCAACCTGTTCGCCCCTTCCTATGCGGTCTGGCATTTCGACCTTCTCAACCGGGTGAAGACCAGTTTCCTCGAGTATTTCATCGGTGACTGGAACAGCCTCGAGCCAACCGAGATTCCCGACAAGTTCACGGAGGTCGACGGGCTGTACGTCATCCCCTTTTCGGGCACCCGGGAGAAAGAAACCCTGACCCCCCGCTTCGCGGTGAACGAAGGGGAGCTGGTCAACGCCCTCGACAAGCTCGTCTCGGCCCTGGAAAAACTTGGGGCGTTCGTGGTGCTCGATGTCTCGTTTGGGTTCACCCCCATTCCCCGCTTTCTGATGAACCGCGGCGACATCATCTATTACCTTTTCTCCTCCTCCGCCCCTTCCCCGCAATTCGCCCGGGCCTTCGCCTGGGAATTCGAATCCCTGCCCCACATCTGGAACAAGGTCCATTTCCTCCGCAACCACGTGGATGCCGAGGCCGAGACCCATGCCGTCCACATGTTCGACCGGGAGTTCCTCCTGCCCCTGGCCAGCGATCTGGAGGAAGGGCAGGACGACGACGGGCTGGCCCGGGCGTTCGACCAGATTGTCGCCCGGGCCTGGGATGCCCCGCCCCGGCAGGCCCCTCCCTCCGGTACGGCCGCGCCCATCGGCCCGGAGCCGATCCAGGACCACCCCGTCCTTCGGGACTACATCGCCACCCTCCGCACCGATGTCGTGGCCAACCTGGAAAAGCGGTTCGGCCTGAGCGACGCCGAGCTCCGCAAGAAAGTCGAGCGGTACATCGACGTTGCCCTCGAGCGGAACCCGCCTCCACCCGTTCCCGGCCGGAACGCCCGGATGGAGATCCGCAAGTTCCTCATCGACGAGATCCTCGGCCTCGGCCCGCTGGAAGACTTCATGCGGGACGACGACATCGACGAGATCATGGTCAACGGCCCCGGGAAGATCTTCGTCGACCGCCACGGCAAGCTGGTCCTGACCGGACGCACGTTCGTGAACGCCGACCAGGTCAAGGCGGTCATCGACCGGATCCTGATGCCGGTCGGGCGAACGGTGAACGAACGGACCCCCTTCGTCGATGCCCGCCTGGCCGATGGATCCCGGGTCCATGCCATCATCCCGCCGTTGTCCCTGCTCGGGCCGATGGT
>CAZKPI010001004.1:0-216 GCA_964554555.1 uncultured bacterium | reverse complement strand
CCATGACCCCCAAGGTCGCCGAGTTTCTCAAGCTCTGCGTCCGCCTTCGCCGGAACATCATCGTCTCCGGCGGGGCCAGCTCCGGCAAGACGACCCTCCTGAACGTTCTGTCCAATTACATCATGCCCGATGAGCGGGTCATCACCATCGAGGACTCCGCCGAACTCCGGTTGTCCCAGGAAAACCTCGGCCGGCTCGAAGCCCGCAGTCAGGGCA
>CAZKPI010001003.1:717-1685 GCA_964554555.1 uncultured bacterium | reverse complement strand
CCGGGCCTGGGCCGCCGTCCAGCGGGCCCGCCAGGCCTGCTCGAGGGCGGGCCCCGCCCCGGGGGCCAGAAGACCGAGGTTCTGCAGGTGGGCCACCGTCTCGTCCCGGATCGCCCGCACCGCGGCGGCGGCCGGCCCGGCGTGCGCCTGCTCAATGCAGAACAGCGGATACAGGTTTTCGGGGTCGGGATTGGCCTGGAACAGGCACAGCCCCGTTTCCAGCAGGTCGGCCGGCGGCCCGCTCTGCAGGTAGCGGGTCAGCATCTCCCGCACCAGCCCGAACTCGACGTAGACCATGCAGGCCAGGGCGGCCGCCGCCTGCCGACCCTTGCCCAGGCAGGCCTTGATGACCGAAACCGCCTGCGCCTGGTCATACCGCTGGAGGGCCCGCACGGCGGCCGTCTTCACCCGGACGCTGTCGGCATTGAGGAAGGTGCCCAGGCGGGGGAACAGCCGGTCCGGGTCGGCCCCGGCCAAATACTCGATGGCCGCCGCCGCCACCCCCTCATCCCCGCTCGCCAGGAACCGCTCGACGTCGACCGCCAGCCCCGGCAGGGCGAGGCGGGCGGCGGTCCGCAGGCAGACCGCCGCCAGGGAATCGGCGGCGCGGGGGTCGGCCAGCAGGGACTCGAGGAGGGGACGGGCGGCGGCCTCCTCCCCGGGGCCGAACGAGGCGATCCGGCGGGCCTGGTCGGCGGCCGACAGGTGGGCAAAGGGAACATCGGCCGCCAGAGCGGTCTGCCCCTCCTTCCCCGCCAGCAAGGCTTGCAGGCGGTCCCGCACCGCGGCGGGCAGGTTCCAGTGCAGGGCCTCCTGGAAGGCCTCCCGGTAGAGGGGGCGGCCCAGCGCCTGGTGGATGACGGCGTCGAGTTCCGGGTTCCCCACCCCCCCCGGCTGGGAAAGCCGGGAAACCAGGTCCTGGACGACCTTGATCGCCCGCCGGCGGCCGATCCAGGCATTGAGGCGCT
>CAZKPI010001003.1:0-707 GCA_964554555.1 uncultured bacterium | reverse complement strand
AAATCCCCGCTCAGCATCCCCGAGTGGAGCAGGGTCCGGCAGGCCCCCTCGGCGATCCGGCGGATGAGGGCCGCCTTGGCGGGAGGCGCCGTCTCGGCGATCTCCCACAGGTGGTAGGGAATCTGCAGGTCGGGGTTGATCTCGAACAGGAGGCCGGCCGTGTCGAGGACGGCCAGGTCGGTTTCCAGGGCGAAAAGATTCAACAGGAGGGGTTTGACCCGGTCGAAGGGCAGGAAGAAGGCGCACTGGATGCCGGCCGTCCGGAACCGGGGGTCCGGCCGGGCCAGCAGGGCTTCCAGATGAAGCAGGGTCTCCTCGAGGTCGATCTGGGAAAGGCCGCGGATGGCCAGTTCCCGGGTCCGGGGGTCGGGCGAGACCAGCACCTTGGGCAGATGGCGGGCCATCTCTTCGGGAAACTGGCGGATGAGGGCTTCCAGGGCCGCCAGCCGGACCCCCTGGCGGGGGGAATGGACGGCGGCGGCCAGATCGGCCAGCGCGGCGGCCGGCCAGTGGTCACCGAAGGTCTTCAGGAGCATGGCCTGGACGAGGGGGTCGGCCTCCGCCTTGAACAACTCCGGGGCCAGGGGGGCCAATACCGGCAGGAGGGGACGGGGCAGGCCGATCAACTGCCGCAGGCGTCCGTCACGGTCGGCCGGCCGGAACGCCTGCCGGAAGGCGTCGGCCGCAACGACGGGGCCGCCGGCGGC
>CAZKPI010001002.1:0-1693 GCA_964554555.1 uncultured bacterium | reverse complement strand
GAGTGCACGCTGTGAAAGTGCTGGCGCGCCCGCCCCGCGCCGCCCCGAGGCGCCATGGACATGAACCTTTCGGGCCGTACGTGGAGCCACCCGCTGTTGCGGTTCTGGGCCGAGTTCCTGGCTGACCGCCAGGCGGTCGTCGAACCGGTCGCCGCCGGTGCGGAAGGCCCCGACAGTCTGGCAACCCTGCTCGAGCCAGCCCTGGCGCATCGTCTCGGCACGGCCGAGGATCCCCGGCTGGTGTTCGACGCCCGCCAGCCAGGGACTTTCGCCGGACTGGGAAGCGAGCCGCTGGAGCGGGCCCTCGCCCTGGTCGATGAGGCCATTCCGGTCGCCTACGGGCTGTTCGACGACGTCCATCTGCGCGGCAAACACCTCGACCAGGACCTGGCGCGCGATTTCACCTTCATCCGGTGCCAGCCGGCTGGACTCGACCCGGTCTCCACCCTGATCCCGGTCACCCGGATTGGGTATCGGCTGTCGATGACCGGCGACGAGACCCGCGAACGCCTCCTGACCATGGATGTCCTCGAGGTCGGCCGCCGCATCCTGCCTGCGGGCCGCGGCCTTCCCGACGGGCTCGACCCCGTCCCCCTGCCGGCCGACGACCCGCGCTTGACCGCCTTCCTGCCGGCCGCTGACCTGCTGGCGGCGGTCGAACCCAGCGCCATCGCCCGCGCCCGTGAGGAGGCCAGGATCTTCCAGCAGACCCTTCAGCACCGCCTGTCGCTCGACCTGGCGCGACTGGAGGACTACTACTCGGAACTTCTGCGGACGCTCGACGGCACGCGGCGGCGCCAGGCCCTGACCCCTGCCGAACGCGACGCCCGGCGGCAGGCCATCGAGGCGGATTTCCGGCGTCAGGTGGAGGATGTCCGCTCCCGGTCGGCGTTGCGCGCCGGTCTGCGCCCCTTCGCCCTCCTGCGGGTGCTCACCCCAGCCTGGCGGGTGCGGGTCACCATGCGCATCGGCACCCACCGCCGGCCGGAGGAATTCCTCTGGACCCCCTTCGAACGCCGGTTCGAGCCATACCATTGTCCGGTCTGTGCCGCCTTCACCACCCGCATCGAGGGGACCCGCGACGGTCGTCTGCTCTGCCCCGCCTGTGCCGACCGGCTCTGATCGGTGCCGGGGTCTGCCCCGCCCCGCTTCTTCCAGGCCTGGGCGCCCTGCCGGCCTGGGCGCCCTGGAAGCTGTTCCGGGCCAGGTGGCGGTGGATGCGCGACCGGCCATCCGCGAACTGGCTGGTGGGTCCGGACAGCCGTTCCCGCCACGGTCCCCGAGCGGTTTTCCGGGCTAATTGAGCCTGCCGCGGTCATGGGGCGGATGCCGGCGGCAATCACGTGCATCCGGAGCGCTGGGGATCGATGAGTGGGAATGGCTGGGAGCCGGATCTGAGGATGAACCGGGATCCCCGGGTATGGTAAGCTAGGGAAGGGGGGGGAAGTTTCCCCCGGGAGGAGATGCGGATGTCTGACCCTGTTCCCGTCAAAGGAAAAAAGTTCACCTACGCCGACTACCGGACCTGGCCCGAGGACGAGCGCTGGGAGCTGATCGACGGGGAGGCCATGGCCATGACCCCCGGGCCCGGGACGCTCCACCAGATCACCTTCCGCGTGTTGTTCCGCCAGCTGGATGCGTATCTGCGCGAAGGGCCCTGCCAACTCTTCTCGGACCCCTACGAGTTCCGGCT
>CAZKPI010001001.1:0-1696 GCA_964554555.1 uncultured bacterium | reverse complement strand
GGCCGCCGCTTCGGCTGAACGGCCGCAGGCCCGGCTGACCGGCCGGCCGGGCCGCCCCGGCCGGGTTTTTCCGGTCCTGATCCTGGTCCTGGTTCTGCTCGCGCTGGCGGGCCCCGCGGGCGCCGTCGAACTCGACGATGCCTACCGGTTCCTCGGTCCGTATGGGGTGACCGCCTCGGGCGGAATCCGCCTCTACTACCCGGCCGGCTGTCAGGCCGTCATTCCCCACGTCCTCGACTCGTTCATCGCGGTGCGGGCCCGCCTGCTCGAGCACTTCCCCGACCAGCGCGGGTTCGAGGTCACCGTGCTTCTCACCGACCACGACGACCGCGAGACCGGGGCCGTCGACGCCGCTTTCGACCTGGTCAGCCTCGGCCTGTACGAGGAGATGGGCTCGCTGTCCACCCGCGGGTATTCCCTCGAGGACCGGTTCGCCCTGCGGCTGGCTTACACCCTGATCATGCGCACCCTGGGCTCGGCCCGCATCGCCCTGCGCCGCCGCATCGGACTGCTGTCGATCCCGCCCTGGTTCTTCGAGGGCCTCGCCCTCTCGTATGCCTTTCCCCTCGACGTGCTCCAGACCACCCGCCTGCTCGATCTGGCGCGCCGGAACCGGTTGTACAACATCGACGATCTTGACACCATTCAGAGCCGCCGGGTGCGCGAGCGCGAGGAGATGAGCTTCCAGGTCCACAGCATGATCGACTTCTGGCACAGCCAGTCGGCGCCCGACGCCGGACTGCGGCTCCTGCGCCAGGTGCGCACCCGCCCGGGGCAGTTCAGCGAACAGTTCCAGCGCGCCTTCGGGTTCAGCCTGAACGAGGGGTTCCGCCGCTTTCGCGAGCACGTGCGCCAGAAATGCGCCAGGGATCCAGACTGCGCCGGCGGCTCCGTCCCCGAAGTGATTCGCGGGTGGGGTGACGGGGAGTTCGCCCAGGGCGCCAGGCCCCTGCCTGACGGCGGCATGGCCTGGGTTTCCAGCCGCCGCTACACCGAGGAGGTCTATGACCTCTGGCGGCAGGCCCCCGGCAAAAAGGCGGTACTCGTCGCCCGCAATGTCCATCCTGGCCTGTGGGTCGATCCCGACACCGGCAGTATCTTCCTGGGCCGCTTCGAACTGACCCCCAAGCGACAGCGGCGACTGTACCTGTGGGAAGTCCCCGCCCGCGGACGCCCCCGGCGGGCCATCGATCTGCCCGGCAGTTTCCAGCCCCTGGGGTGGCTCGACGGCCGCCTGTTCTTCCTGAACTGGACCGCAGGCACCCTGCGGGTCCTGTCGGTCGGCCGGGAGGCGTTGGCCAGCCGCGCCGAATCCCGCCCGGACAACCCGGGTGAGGGTACACGGGAAAAGGCCCTGACCGACCAGGGGCCGCCCACGGCCGGGGGACCGGCCGGCCCCCCGCCCCGGAAGGACCGCCTGGGACGCGAAGAATACATTTTCCCCGCCCACCTTCGCCCCCTGTCCGTGGCCCTGGACCCGGCCAGCCGTTGCCTCCTGTTCGTGGTGCGCGAGGGCCGGACCTCCTTCCTCTGCCGCGACCTCCTCCACACCGAACCTGCCCTCTGCCCCGAGGTTTTGCACGCCGGCCCGGGAACCATCCGCGCGGTCTGGCCGACGGCCGGGGCGGTGTATTTCGCCGCCGACGCCGATTTCCGGACCCTGCAGGTCTTCCGATGGACCCCGGCGGCGCCTGCG
>CAZKPI010001000.1:0-1697 GCA_964554555.1 uncultured bacterium | reverse complement strand
GCGCAGTTGGTAGCGCGTGTGGTTCGGGACCACAAGGTCGCTGGTTCGAGTCCAGTCGCCCCGATTTTCCTTTTCCGGGAAGCCTCCGGCCTGTCCGGTGTCATCCGGTCGGGCGCCGGCGGTTTTCCGTGAGGATCCTGGCTCAGGTTCCGCCCCGGGAATCCCACTGGCGCGCCCTGTCAGGGTGTGGTAATACTATCCTGGTTCCACACCCACATATCCAAGGAGCACCTCATGATGAGCCCCCGCCCCGGCACCCGCCCGTTCCCGCTCCTGAGCCTGGCCCTGCTCGGCCTGCTCGCCATCCTGGCCACCGCCGCCGCCGCCGAGGAAGTGAAGGTCATCGGACAGATCGAATCGTTGTACCGGGGCCGGGTTTCCCTCCGCGTGCTGGATGTCGTCTCCCCCGCCTCGGAGACCGCCCCCCTCAAGGTCGGCGACCGCGTCAGCTTCAATCTCCCCAAGGCCAGTACCCGCCGGGAGAAGACCACCATCCAGTATGGGAACGTGGTCGAGGCAGACCTGGTGGGCAACGTGGCCACTGAGTATGACACGGCCTCTGCCGCCGCCGACCCCGCGGCCACCCCTTCCACCACGCCTGGGGTCATCCTCTGGACGGCCCGCCGTGCCGAAAAGGTCAAGAACGCCCGCAAATACCTCGATCCCGAGAAGGACGACGGCACCAGCCGCGGGCGCCGCAGTCGCCGCAAGAAAAAGGAGAAGGACCCCCCCCAGATCTGGACCCAGGAAGAGGTGGTGGTGGGCAAGGTTCTGCTCAAGAACAAACGCCTCTACCTGAAAGAGGACCGTCTGCGGCCCCGCGACAAAGGCCTCGACGTCCTGTCCGACGAGTGGTATGAGAAGCTGAAGTAATACGAGGGCCGGAAGGTCGTGGCCTATGGGACCACGCACCGGGTCTCGATTTCCTCGGGCACCATGGAGATCAAGAACGTCATGAAGATCTACCCGAAGTAACCTGACCGCCCGGACCCGCCGTTTCCGCACCCGCCCGGCCCCCCCGGCCCGGCGGGCGCGCCGTTTCCGGGCAGGCAGACCTGTTCCTCAGGCCGCGGGAAGGATGCATGGCGGGTCACGCCGACGGGCGGCCCCGCCCTCCAGACGTCCAGGCATTTCCGTCGCCCCGCCGACGCCCGGCGGGCGGACCGGCCATGCCCCCGCCCCTGGAGGCCCCGACGCCGTCAGCCTTTGGCGAACCCCATGTAGAAGCCGACCGCAAAGGCTCCGGCAAAGGGGAAATTATAGGTGATGATCGACATCATCCCCATCCAGACGCTCTGCAGATTTTCGGCGGGAAGAGCCGTCTGGACCTGCTCCCAATGGATGGTCAGGTAGTGCTTGTAGGCAAGGATCTGCAGGACGATCATCACCGTTCCGATCACCAGGGCCACCGCCTTGGCGAACTTCTTGAGGGTGTAGCCCACCGACCAGCCGGCGATGCCGCCAAACCCGAGGGTGGTGATGGCGAAGGTCACCTCCGGGGGAAGGTGGGAAAGCAGTTGGGAGGCTCCGCTGGCCACCTGGCCGGCGGCGGGGGCGGCGGCCACCGGGGCAGGAACCCGGACCGGGGTTCCCCCCGCGGCCCAGACCAGGCGGGAAACCCCTGCCAGGCCGGCGGCCAAGGCGATGACGGCGCGAGAGGCGTTGGCGGGGCACGCGACGGGCCCGGGGCGGCGGGC
>CAZKPI010000999.1:0-1698 GCA_964554555.1 uncultured bacterium | reverse complement strand
GAGTGTTGGCGTGGCGGCAGAGGCCATGGATGGACAACCGCGGGAGGTGCCGGCGGGAGCGGAAACCCCTGGCGGTTCCGGCTGTTCAGGGGAAGCGGCGGCGTCCGGAACGCCGGCCGGCGGGGCGGGCTGGCTGGCCGGCCCGGGACGCGCCTGGCGCTGGCTCGGCCTGGGGCTGGCCGCCTGGCTGGCCACCGTGCCCCTGCGGTGGGCTGTGGGCGAGGAGGTCCACCTTTTCTACGAGACCGGCCTGCTCTACCTGGTGGCCACCGGTCTGCTGGGACCGGCGTTCATCCGGGCGCGGCGGCTGGCGTTGCGGGGCATCCTCGACCGCCACGCGGCGGGGGATCCGGTTTTCGAGCCGCTCTACGAGCATTTCCTGAACCGCGTGGAGGGGGGCTGGCGCCCCGTCGCCGCGGGGTGGGGGACGGCCGCGCTGTTCCTTGGCTTCCGGATGGCGGTGAGCTGGGAACTGCTTCCGTACCACGGGGTTCCCGCGCGTCTGGCGGTCACCCTGCTGGGGGCCACGGCCTGCGGGCTGTTCGTACGGGCCTTGTGGCACCTGCTGGGGTTCGGGGTCCTGGTCAGCGGCATGAGCCGGGAACTGGAGGTGCGGGGGGGCCGCCTGTTCTCCCTCGAGCTGTTGGAGCGGGCGGGGGCCGGGTATGCGCGCACCGCCTTCGGGGCGTCCTTCCTGTCGCTGGGGCTGTTCTGGCTGGTGATGGGCTCGCGGGCCCTGGTGATGGATCGGCCGGCCGACCTGGCCGAGACGCTTCCGGCCATGCTCGGGGTGCTCCTGCTGGCGTTGGTGGTGCCGCTGGCCTACCTGGTGGTGCCGATCTGGCGCCTGCACCGGATCATGGCCCAGCGCAAGGAGGAGATCCGGCGGCTGTTCGCGGGGGAGCACGCCGACATCGAGCGGCGGTTCCTCGAACAGCCCGACCGGGAGATGGCCCAGCGCTACCTGACCGGCCGGCAGGTCATTCAGGAGATCGAGAACCTGCCGGAGTGGCCGTTCCGGATGGAGATGCTGGCCAAGCTGGTCACGCTGGTGGCGGTTCCGGCCGGGTTGTTCATCGGCAAGGAGATCGTGGTCGACGTGGTGGTCGAGCTCCTGAAGCGGCCCTGAGGGCGACGGGGGGCGCCATGCCGTTTGGGGAGCCGGCTTGGTGATGGCTGGCGGAGGGGAGCGATGGCCATTTCAGGAACGAGAGGGGAATGGGGAACGAGAAGAACGGGCGAAGCGGGGCATGGCCGCGGGGACCGGGCCGGGGCGGGCATGGCGACCGGGGATGGGTTGAGGAAAAGGCGTCTGGAGGGGGAAGGCAGAGGAGCGGGCGTTTCGCCGGCCGGGAACGGCCAGGGGGGAAGGAAAGGCGGGGCGGCCTCCGCCCGTGACGATTGGGGGTACGGATGATCGGGCAGACGTTCCGGGGCCGGGTGGCTCTGGCTTTTTTGGCGGCAGGTTTTCTGCCGGTGGTGCTGGGCGGGGTGCTCACCCAGCTGGCGGCGGGGAGTGCCCTGCGCGAGCAGGCGATCCGACAGCACCGGATGGTGCTGGGCGGCCTGGTGACCGGCACCACCCTGTTCGTGCGGGAGCGCCTGGGGCGCCTGGAAGCGCTGGCGGCCTCGCCCGAGGTCCAGAGCCGGGAGCCGGCGCGGCTGGACGGGGTGGCCGGCGGCCTGCTTCCCGAGCAG
>CAZKPI010000998.1:0-1717 GCA_964554555.1 uncultured bacterium | reverse complement strand
CCCCCCCCTCTGACGGCCATGGGCGGGAACACCGCACCCCCGCGGCGCCCCCCGCCGGGAGGTGCGGCGGGGAAAGGCCCCGGCCATGCTGATCCGCTCGAAGAACCGGGTCTACTATTTCGATCGTCACATCTCCGACGCCGTCCTGCGCCTGGGAGTCTTTTCCCTCACCGTTTTGCTCGGGGTGACCGCCTGGCTGATCCTGGTCCGGCCCAACCAGGTGATCGACGCCGTCTTCTGGCCCCGCCTGCAGGACGAGATCGCGTTCCTGACCGGCCGCGAGGTCACCAAGCTCGGCACCTCGGAGAAATCGGTCTTCACCCAGGCCCACGAGCTGATGGAGCGCGACGGCGCGGGCATCACCTCCTTCCCGGACTACGCTGACCGCATCTCGCCCAACAACCAGTCGGTCGAGATGGTGCGCCTGCGCATCCGGGACCTGGGGATCTACCTGCGGATCCTCGGCTTGATCATCCTCGGCGGTTTCCTCGCGAGCCTGTTCGTCCTGCGGGTCATCTACGGCAGTGCCCCCCGCAAGTGGCGGGTCCTGCAATGGCTGTACGGCCTGTTCAACAAGGATGGCGCGGGCCGCCAGCCGTACGGCTACGTGCATTCCTTCTCCTCCCTCCAGCGCAAGGTCTTTGAGATGGCCTTCGCCGCCTCGAAGGGCAACCCCGACGGCCGGTTCGACCTCGATCTCGACAAGTTCGTGCGCCAGCTGTTCCCGGGCGAGGAGGCGATCACCGAGAAGCGGCGCGCCCTGGTGGCCACCGCCTTCACCGACCTGTGCGAGGAGTATTTCTATTTTCAGATCCCGGCGGGAAAGGTCTCGGCGATCCGCACCTTCTGCCCGGTCCTGCCCTTCGAGGACAAGGTGCGCCGCGAGACGGTGCGCGACCTGACCGGGCGCGAAGTCGAGGTCTACACGGCCGGCACCTTCCGGTTCTCGCCGCCGCTCTACGGCGAATTCCTCAAGTTCCGCTACGTCAAACTGCCCCACCCCATCGTCTACTCGACCGACGACCGCAAGCACCCCTTCGCCTTCCGCATCTACCTGACCCTCTGGGAAACCCTGTACGAGATGCGCCAGCAGGCCGACAAGGAGATCCAGACCCACACCGTTCCGATGTCGCTGTTCACCCTGCTCGACCGGGCCTGCCTGGAAATGACCTACGACAAGGACTCCTCGCTCCTCGAGGCCTTTCACGCCGATCTGGCCAGCCTGAAGGAGGCGGGATTCATCCGCGGCTGGTACGTCGAGGAGCACGGCGAAAAGGCCCACCCGCAGTGGTACAAAGGGGTGGAACTGTATTCCTACGACCCGACCGCGAACACCTACTTCCTCAACTCCGGTCTGCTGAAGAACAAAGTCTACTTCTTCGAGATGACCCCCTACGCCGAACTCGACAAGATCAAGATCCTGCGCCGCCGGTGCGCCTACATCGACACCCTGAACACCCCCTGCTCGCGCCCGGCCCTGCCCGGCAGTCCCTATTGCAAGCGGCACGCCAGGGCCATGGACTATGAGAGCCCCAAACTGTTCTACGAAAAGGTCAAGGCCCTGACCGGGCCGGCCGGGGAAGGCTCCGCCCCCGCCGCCAGCCCCGCGGCGGGCCAGGGTCCCGCCGCCCCTCCGGGAATGGACGCCGGCCGCCCCGCCCCCGGAAGCCCCAACGAATCTCCCGCCGAGATCGTGGCCGGCCCCACCCCGGACCCC
>CAZKPI010000997.1:0-1717 GCA_964554555.1 uncultured bacterium | reverse complement strand
GCCAGCGTCACGAAGGGAACCAGCCAGGTGAGGTCGGCCCCCGGGCCGGCCCGCCCGCCCGCCGCACCCGCCGCACCCGCCCCGGGCGGGCCCTCCTCCTTCTCTCCGACGGGGTCGGCCGGCACGGGGGGAGCCAGCAGGCGCGCGATCAGCATGACGCCCAGGTTGAGCACCGCCAGCCAGCCCAGGAACAGCGGGACGCGCGGAAAGACCGCCACCCCCGTCACCCACGGGACGGCCAGCAGGAAGGTCGGCGCGGCCTGGCCCCACCAGGGCAGGGACCCGGGCCGCCGCACCCAGGTCAGCAGTCCGGTGAGCAGGACCACGAGGCGAAAGATGGCGGCCAGCCGGCTGGTGGGGAACAGGACCGGCCCCGCCGACAGGCAGGCCAGCCAGGCGAGGGGCGCCAGCCACGGCAGGAGACGGGGATGGGCGCGCCCGAGCGGCAGGGCCAGAAAGGCCGCACCAAAGGTCAGGGCCGGCCAGGGGGGATCGCCCAGCCGCAGGGCCACGATGGCCAGCAGTTCGTCCAGGGGCAGGAGCCCATACAGCCAGGCCGTGACCTGGTGCATCTGGCCGGTTTCGCCCGACCAGGCGATCACGAGGGTATACAGGCCAAACCCGACCAGGTGGGCCAGGGCGAGCCGCCGCCAGGATGGCGGTCCCCCCCGCCGCCCGGCCAGGGAGGCGGCCGCCAGGCAGGCCAGCCCGAACAGGGCGGCGGCCGCCGCGACGTCCAGGATGACCAGCGGGTCCCATTCCGCCGAATCGATCCGGATATGGGACACGAAATAGCGGGCGGGCTGGCCGGCCGCCAGCCCCCACCGCCCCAGGGCCAGCACCGCCAACAGCCAGGGCAGTCGCCGCCGCGCGGGGACGGCCGTGACCTTCCCGGCTTCCGGAGCGGCAGGAAGGAGGGGGGAGGCCCCCCCCGGTTCCTGCCCTGCCGGGTTCATGTTCAGCCGACCCCCCGCCCGGGCGGCGCCAGGCCGGCCCGCCGCCGCCGGGCTACCGCTTGTGGTATTCCTCCACGCACTTGATCTTCAGCTCTTCCAGCTCGTCGAGCACCGGGTTGTAGATCTCGGGCACCACCGGCGCATGCACCCCGGCCAGCGGGAAGTCCCCGGCCAGGATGTGCCGCACCGCGATGGCGGCCGGCAGGCTGACGGTGCGGCTCATCGCCGAATCGCCCTTGGGCACGCCGAAATCGACCAGCGTCGAGGTGATGTATTCCTTCTTTTTCGGGTATTCGGCCTCGAACTCGTGGAACAGCACGACCATGTCGCGCTCGCCTTCCTTCAGCTCGAGTTTCTTGATCAGGTGCGCGCACAGCGTGTCGAGCAGGTTGGGGGCCGCGGGAACCTTCTCGTCGCCCGCCAGGCCCAGCCACTTGATGCGCTTGATCTCGTCGGAGTCGGGGGTGACATCCCAGTGCTTGCCCAGGTCTTCGAGCAGGTCCCCCTTTCCGGGCACCATCGACCGCAGGATCTGCGCCCAGGTCTTGCCTGCCAGGTCGGTGCGGGGCGAGTCGTCCAGCCAGCCGAGTTGCGCCATCTTGTACCAGAACCGGCACCAGCCGGGGTTGCGCAGGGTGCCGCGGAACATCGTCCGCACGTCCTGCAGACCGTACTGCTCGCGATACGGCAGGGAATCGCGGTTGGGATACGCCTCGAATGTCCAGTAGCCGGGCACGTTCAGATACCAGTGGTGCTTGAAC
>CAZKPI010000996.1:298-1725 GCA_964554555.1 uncultured bacterium | reverse complement strand
CGATGATCCCCCGGTTCATCGAGGTCCGCCGCCAAAGCATCGACGCCCGCAACTGGGTCGTCGCCACCTCGCTGGCGGCCGGAAAACTTGGCGAACTCGAGGCGATGGCGAGCTTCTCCCTTCCCCTCTCCCGGGAAAGCCGCGAGGTCAACGGCATGACCTTCGAGATCGTGCCCACCGCCACCCTGATCGACCCGGTGCCGGGCTTCGAGAAGGCCCGCCCGCCCGTCATCGGCTGGCGGCTGGAAGTGAGGGTCCTGTGGAAACTCCCCGGCACCCCCGACAAAAAGCACGACATCGCCCTGCGCTCCTTCCGGATGCGCCCCCGGCCGCTGTGACCCGCCCGCCCGGCTCGCTCCCGCCGCCTGCCCGCCGCGGGTTCACCGTGACCGAGCTGATGGTGGCGGTGGGCCTCGGAGCCCTGCTCATGGCCTTCGCGTTCGGCATCTGGCGGTGGCTGTCCCACGCCTCGCGCGAGACCGTGGTCCGCGATGCGGGCGGGCTCCAGATGCGGCTCCTGCACGAGGCCCTGCGCGCCGATACCGTGGCCGCCACCGGCTGGAACTGCTCCGACGGCCGTCAGCTCGAGATCCTCGGAACGGTTGACACGGCCGGCCGGCCGGTCGCCCGCGTGCTCTACACCTTCGACGCAGACCAGCGGGCGGTGACCCGCGACGACGGCGACTCGACCCGCACCATCGGCTTTGCGGAGGCCTCCCGCGACCTGCGCCCGTTCGCCTTCACCCTGTCCTTTCTCGACGACACCCGCCGCCGAAGCCTGCCCCCAGGCCAGGCCGCCGTCCTGCGCGTGGAAGTCCGCATGGGCGGCGAACGGGGAGCGCCCCAGGCCTTCTCCTGCGAGGTGACCCGCGCCTCGCGGTTCTCGGCCGACGTCAGCGCCGGCGACCTGACCTGGCAGGGTCCTTGAGCGGCGCCGGTTCTTTGTTCCCCCCCGCCTTCCATGGTCAGTCGACGGGCTGGAGTCCGGCCCTACCAGTCCTTTTCCAGGATCTCCTTCGCCTCAGCCCAGTCCGAGTCTTCCGATCGCATCACGTCGTAGACCCATTTTTCCAGGATCTTCTGGGGGTCGGTGATGCCGGTGTTGTCACGGATGAACTGCACGATGTCGGGCCGCTTCGCCAGGAAAGCGTCGATGGCCTCCTTGCGGGTGGCAGGACCGGTCGCCGGCGTCCCCGGCCCGGCGGGCGGGGCGGCCGCCGCCCCTGTGGGCTGGCCGAAGGGGACGGGGACCTCGCGCGTCTGGGGAACGTCGTCGGGCTGACCGGGACGGGCGGGCACGTTCCCGGGCAGGTAGACGTTCGGGCTCCAGGTCTTCTTGCCCGGGGCCGGGGCGCTGTGGGCCTGCCGCACCTCGACGGTGTCGGAGGTCACCCACTCGGCGGTCGCCGACCCGGTCAGGCGGGGCG
>CAZKPI010000996.1:0-221 GCA_964554555.1 uncultured bacterium | reverse complement strand
ACCGGGCGGGGACGCGACCGTGGCCGCCGGCTGCCCCGCGACGGGGGACCCCGCCCCGGCGAGCAGCAGGCCGGCCAGGATCGCCACGGCAAAAAGGGAGGGTGGACGGACCAGGCCGTTCCCACGGGTGGGGGCGGGCCGACAGGCTGACCGGAATTCCATGGCGATGCCTCCTGATACTTCGTTCGATGCAGGACACGCCGGTTCCCGCCGCGGGGTCG
>CAZKPI010000995.1:0-1728 GCA_964554555.1 uncultured bacterium | reverse complement strand
TCCCGGCCTTGAACGCCCCAGGGTCTGGGCGGTGGTTTTCCCCGGGGAGGGCGGGCGGCCGGTCCTGCAGACCGGGCCTGGTTTCGACGGCCAGTTCCGGGTCTTCTTCCAGAACCTGTTCCAGGAGATCGGGGCGGAAGCCGCGACCGGCCGGTCGGAGCTGGGTTCCGACCTCTGGACCGGGCGACTGCGCAGTACCTTCGGCGACACCGTGGGAGCGGACCTGTTCCAGCCCGATCACCAGGGCCGGGCTTTCCATGTCATCTTCCAGCGGAGGTGCGGACTGGCGGTCTGGGACCTGCTGATCGAGAGCGGGCGGCCGGTGGCCGGGTATCTGGTCGTCCAGCCGGTGGACCGCCAGACCTGGCGGCACGGGCTCCGGCTGGCCCTGGCCGCCTGGCGGCGGCGGTTCCCTCAGACCAGCCTGCGCCCGGCATTTGTTGCGTTGGCCAGGGAACGCGGCCAGCCGGGGATTCTCGCCCATCCCGACCTGGCGGGGGGCGACGGCGCCGACCTGGTGCGCCGGCTGAAGGCTGGAATTGGCTACCGGCTGGCGCCGCGGGGGAGGTATGTCGGCCAGGCCCGCCTGCCAGTGGACGCCCTGCGCGACATCCAAGCCGCAGGTTCCCACTGGGGCATGGCGTTTTCGCTCCCGGCCCTGACCGGGCATCTGGCCGTCCTGGCGGGGCCGGCGCCGCCGCCTGCCGCCACCTTTCTCGAGCGGCTGGAATGGCTCCTGCGCGGGGGCCTTTTGGTGTTCTGGGCCCTGTATCTCCCCTCGCTCTGGTTCCAGGGCCGGCCCCCCGATCTCGGGGTCCGGACACAGCTCTGGCTGGTATTGCTCGGCCTGGCGGCCACCCCGCTGGCGCTGACTGCCGGAGCGGAATACCGCCTCGCGGCCGACCTGGAGCGCTCCTGGCGGGCGAGCCGGGAGGCGGAACTGCAGGCCCATCTGCGCCGCCTGGAAACCGGCAACGCCGTCCAGGAAAACGGCTTTCTCCAGCTCGTCCGGGGACTGGCCGGCGATCCCGGGGTCGGGCCCGCCCTCCTGGCCGCCGTCCGCGATCCCGCCGTTGGCACCGCCCTCCTGGACAGGATCTGGAACACCTGCGCCAGCGCGGGCATGGACCTGCAGGCGGTGCACGCGGTCGGGCCCCAGGATTTCTCGCTCGGCCGCTTCCCTGCTGGCTTGTCCGAGGCCGCCACCCAGCACATGGTTTTCCTGCACCGGGTGTTCGGGGCGGAGTTCCTGGCCTCGGTCAGCCTGGGCCTGGAACCCCCGGGGGCCGGCGGACGGAAGTCCACCACCATCGGCGCCCTGGCACGGTTGGGGGTGGGCCGCCGCAACAGCAACACCCTCGGCCCTCCCGATGGCATCTTCCGGTTCCACAGCGGTCAGCGCTTCACCAACCGGTATTTCCGGCCCATCCAGGTGGACGGCCGCACCCTGTTCTACCTGTTCATCCTCTGGAACCAGGAGACTTCCTTCGCGGCCTATCTGCGCCGGGAAGTTCCCGCCGTGGCGGCGGGGGCTCCCGGGGCCGCCTTCGCCGCGCTGTATGACAACGGACAGGGGTCCCGGCTCCTGGTTCAGGCCGGCGATCCGGGGGCCGCCGCCGGCCTTCTCGACCGACTGCGGAACCGGACGGGCCCCTGGCCGGGCGGACCACGCGGCGGGCGACCCGGCGACCGTGGCCAATGCCCGGCAAATGCTCAAGAACCTCTTTT
>CAZKPI010000994.1:0-1730 GCA_964554555.1 uncultured bacterium | reverse complement strand
AGCGGCTGGTCGAGAAGCGTGGGCTGTCGCCGCGCCTGTTCCACGAGATGGAGGTCAACACCTTCCACGGGTTCCTGTCGCGGCTTCTGCGGCGCGACCCGTTCGCCGCCGGCCTGGACGGCGCCGACGCCACCATCACCGAGACCGCCCGCCAGCTCCTGCTCGAGGAGGTGCGCGACGCCTTTGAGGCGGCCTTCGTCGACCGGCTGATCAGCCCGGCCGAGGGGTTCGAGCCCACCGAAGCGCTGGCGCTGGTCCGCGAGTTCCCGCGCGCCCTCGGCCAGATCCGGCGGTTCCTGTTGGCCCCGGCCGAGTTCCAGGCGGCGGTCCGGCAGGCCGTCCCGGGCCGGGGCGGTCCCCTGACCGCCACCGAGGAGCGGGTGCTCGACTGGCTGCACCGTTTCTACGCCCTGTATCTGAACGCCCTGGGCGAACGGCACCTGATGGACTTCGACGAGATCCTCCGGCGCGGCGAGGCGCTGGTGCGGGAGTGGCAGGCGGCCGGCCAGGCCGCCGGGCCGCGGGTCTTTTTGATCGACGAGTTCCAGGACAACAACCGCGAACAGCTCCGCATCATCGAGCGCATCCTGACCGGCCGGGACGGCCACCTGACGGTGGTTGGCGACTTCCGGCAGAGCATCTACCGCTTCCAGGGGGCCGAGGTCACGACCTTCGTGGAGTTTCGGGGCAGTACGGAGGTCATCCTGCGCGAGAACTTCCGGTCGTGCCGCGAGGTGGTCGACCTGGCCAACGCCTTCATCGCGCCGACCCTGCCCGCCAGCCTGCCCGCCGAGCATCTCGATCAGACCTCGCGCCGGGGTCCTTCCCCCCGGCCCCTGCCTATCGCCTGCCTGCTGACCGATTCCGAGCACCCCCGGGCCCAGGCGGCCCCCATCGCCGCCCTGATCCGCCAGCTGGTCGATGGCGGGCTGTGGCTCAACAAGGCGGACCGGCCCCTGACCTTCGGCGACGTGGCCGTCATCGTGCCTTCCATCCGGCGTCTGCCCGCCTCGTTCGAAGACCCGTTCCTGGAGCTGGGCATCCCCTACCAGATGTCGGGCGGACTGGGCTTCTACGACCGGTGCGAGGTGGCCGAACTGGTCGCCTTCCTGCGCCTGCTGGTCAACCCCTACCATGACCACTCCCTGGTGAAGATCCTGACCGGGCCCCTGTTCGGCCTGACCGATTCGGAGCTGGCCGCCCTGGCGCTGGAGGGGCACTCCCGCCCCGCCGACGGCGAGCGCGAACCCCTGTGGATACGCCTGGAGGAGGCGCGCCGGACCGACCCCGGCCGCCTGCCCGAGCGGGCCCGCCGCTTCGCCCGGTTTTTCGCCGACCTGCGGACGCACAGCCTGACCATGGGCGTCCTCGACCTGGCCTACCACCTGATCGAGGAGGCGGGGTTCCGCGAATACGTGGCCGGGCAGAGCAACGAACTGCGCCGCCGCCGCCTGGAGAACAATCTGGCCAAGTTCCTGGCCGTGGTGCGGGCCTTCGAACAGAGCGGGGTGTTCACCACCCTGCGCGACTTCCTGGCCTGGCACGACCGGATCCTGGGCTCCGAGATCGAGGAGGAGGAGGCCGGGCTGGGGCTCGACGAGCGCGGGGCGGTCAAGATCATGACCATCCACAAGGCCAAGGGCCTCGAGTTTCCGCTCGTCATCCTGCCCGACCTGAAGAGCCACCAATACCGGGCGGGCGACCGCATCCGGTTCAGCCGCGAGGAAGGT
>CAZKPI010000993.1:610-1733 GCA_964554555.1 uncultured bacterium | reverse complement strand
GCACCCGCTCGTAGGCGTCCTCACTGCCGCCGGGCTGGTAGAGGGCCCCTTCCATCGCCCCCAGAAAGGCCCCGACCCTCTCCAACAGCAGATCGACCGCGGCATCGAGGCTGGCCGGGTCCTGGCCGCCCGCCGCGGCAGACACCGCCGCGATCAGCTCGTCAAACCACCGGCGCCGCTCCTGGGCCAGGCGCAGATTCCGCGTTTCGGTGACATCGCGGCCCACCAGCAGGCCCCCGCCTTCCGGCAGGGGGACGGGGATCAGCTCGAACCATCGCCGGTCACCAGCCGCCGCGGCCGGGGTGGAACCGCTTCCCGGCCCTTCGGCGGCGGGATGCCCCGGGGCCAACCCGCCCCCGGCCCCGTCCGTTGAACCGCCCGCCCCCGGCCCGGGATCGACGACCAGGGCCAGCCGCCGGGCGGGAAAGGCGGGGTTCGTTGCCCCGGATCCCGGCGGCGTTTCGCCGACGATCTCGGCCCAGTGCCGGCCGACCCAGGCGGCCAGGGGCAGACGGCCCTGCCAGCGGGCAGGCACCTGGATCCCGCGAACGATCCCGGCCGCATCGACCTGCCACAGCAGGTCGGCGGCGACGGCATCGGCCTCGGGATGCGGCGTTCCGGGTTCGGATCCGTCCATGGGGAATGGGGAGGGAAAAGAGTCGCCCGACATGGGGGAAAGACTACCACAGAAGGCCGCCTGACGCCAGGACCGCAGACGGCCGCCTGATGCCAGGACCGCCCGCCTTCCGTCGCCGGCCAGGGCCCAGGCAGGCGGGCCGGCGGCCGCGGGATGTGGTATACTGCGCCATCGACGAATACCAGGCCGGCCCCGGCCTTCAGCCCCGACGGAGGATCCCATGCCCCCCATGCAGACGATGGAAACCATTCTGAAGCGCCTGCGCGATCTGCCCATCCTCAACAGCGAGGCCTTCCGGCTGATTGAATACTGCTCCTCACCGAAACCCGCCTTCGAAGTCCTCGAGGGGATGGTGAAGAACAACCCCAACCTGGCCGGCCAGATCGTCCGCCTGGCCAATTCCGCCTACTACAAGCGCACCAAGCCGACCGAGACCCTGATGGACGCCCTGGCCCTGCTGGGCCTGCCCCCCCCCAAGCCGGTCTT
>CAZKPI010000993.1:0-600 GCA_964554555.1 uncultured bacterium | reverse complement strand
GCCAGCGTCGGCAAGATGCTCAACACCCAGTCGCGGGTTCTCGAGCACGGGCGGGAATGCGCTCTCCTGGCCGAGTTCATCGGGCGCGGAGCGGGTCTCGACGCCGCCGAGTGCGGCCGCCACCGCCTGGGAGGGCTCCTGCACGACATCGGCAAGCAGTTCCTGGCCTTCTTCTTTCCCCAGCAGTACGAGCAGGTCACCCGCATGATGAAGCTGGAACGGATCCCCTCGTTCCAGGCCGAGAAGAAGATCTTCGACGTCACCCACCAGGAGGTGGGCGCCACCCTGTGCGCCCGCTGGAACTTCCCTTCCTTCCTGGTCGATATCATCAAGGCCCACCACCATGAAGGCCCCGGCGGCCCCCCGCCCGTCGCCCTTCCCGTTTACTGCGCCAACGGATTCCTGCACCAGCGCGACGGCGAGGCCGCCCAGCCCTGGGAAGCCGCCCTCCGGGCCTGGTTTGCCGCCCGCCGGGTCACCCTGCCCTGGCGAAATCCCGCCGACGATTTCCGCGCCTTCCTGCGCGCCAACACCGGCTCCCCCCTGGCCTGACCCCGCCCGCGCTCCGGCCCCCTTGCCGTTTTTTTCCGCCTTCGCGGG
>CAZKPI010000992.1:965-1734 GCA_964554555.1 uncultured bacterium | reverse complement strand
GCCGGGCCCCGGCGGCGGGGGAGACGGCGGGACTGGCGCGGGCCGCGGCGGCCTCGGCGGTTTTGCCCGCCTTGTCGAGAAGGCCGGCGATCATTTCCACCAGGTCATGGGAGGGCACCGGCGACTCGCCGTCGAAGGAGGCTCCCAGTTTCACCCGGTCGAAGGCCCCGAGTTCCTGGAGGTGCTTGATCTTGGCGAGCACCGGATGGTCCATGGGAAGATCCACGAAGGTGAGCGCCCCCTTGGCCTGGGATTCCCCGAGCTTGGCCGCGGCGGCTTCATAGAAGCGGAACAGGAGGTAGATCGCCTCGCGGGTGGTGATGGCGCGGGCGGCATGGAGGGTGCCGTCAGGATACCCCCGGATCACCTCACGGCCTTTCAGGAAGGCCATGGCCGGCTGGTACTTGGCAGGCGGGGTGTAATCGGGGAACCCCGTGCGGCCGGCGGCGTCGAGGGAGAGCAGGCCGAGGTCGGCGAGGTGGATGACCGCGCGGCAGACAGCCTCGGTGGCCTGTTTGCGGGACAAGGCCTGGCGCGGCGGCTGGGGATGGAAGATGCCGCTCCCGGCGAGACCCGCCGCGTCGGAGCCGCCGGGGGCGCCCAGCAGTTTCAAAAAGCCCCGCAGAAGGCGGCCGAACTCGGCCCGGGCCACCGGCGCGTCGAGCAGGTCGCGGCCGAGGCAGTCCGGGTTGTAGAGCCCGAGGTCGATGGTCTGCCGCAGTTCCCGGGGAAGGATGCTCTGGGAGACCTTGCGGGACACGGCCTCCAA
>CAZKPI010000992.1:0-868 GCA_964554555.1 uncultured bacterium | reverse complement strand
GACGGTTATCGATGTATCGGCAGAAATCGCTGAACCGTCACGGCCCGGGGCGGGAACCCGGCCCCCGCCTGCCCGGCGGCCCGGACACCCTGCCCGGCGGGCGGGACCCCTGGCGCCTGGCGCTTCGCGGCGGCCCGGGGGGAGAGGGCCTCTGGCGACCACTCCGCGGGCAGGCCCCGGTCAGATCCGTTCTGACGAAGGGCCTTCGCGGGGCGGCGCGGGTGGTTCCCCCGCCGCCTCCGGAGCGGGCTGGGCCAGAACCAGGGCCAGCCAGAATCCGGCCAGGATGCCCAGGCCTCCCAGGCTGACCACATACCCCGGCCGGTCCCCGATGGCGAAGCCGAGGTTGAAGACCAGGTGGGTTCCCATCGCGATGGGCAGGAACCCCCGGCCGGTTCCCAGGCCGCCCCCGCAGAAGGAATGGAGGGGGACCGAGGCGAGGGCCCGGAAGGCCAGGGTTTCGACCTCCGCCGGACCGCGCAGAACCACGAAGGCGGTCTCGGTCAGTCCCATCATGCCGCCGGCCAGGGTGGCCGGGCCCAGGGTGGTCACCCCGGCCATCTGCAGAACCAGGAACCGGAGGAGTTCCTCCACCACGGGGGTGACCAGGACCAGCCCGACCCAGGCCGGCCATGGGGCCAGGCTGGCGATCAGCCCTTCAAGGAACAGGGCGGCCGCCATCGCGGCCCCCGCCATCCCCAGCAGGAGCAGGGCGGCCAGAGGACCGGTCTCCCATCGCCCCCGACGGCCGGCGAGGCGGGACAACCCCGCCACGATGACGAGACTGCCGGCCAGGGAAAAGGCGTGGGCCGTCACGGGGCCGCGCGGGGGCCGCGGGCGGGGGGGCGGCCGGTCATGCGGAATCCGG
>CAZKPI010000991.1:0-1739 GCA_964554555.1 uncultured bacterium | reverse complement strand
TGGGCTCCAGGGGCCTTTGGCCCCTGGCGAGGTGGTCGGGAGGAGCGGAGCTCCTCCCGCTCTGACCGATTCTCCCATGGTTGGTGCTCGTCCAGGTGTCCCCCACCGACCACCGACCACCGATCGCCGACTGGGGTTCGGCCAGGGGCACTTTCTGCCGATGAGTGAATCCGATCCGGCGCAACAGGAGGGAACGGTATGGCGAATCTGGCGGTGATGGCCCTGGTTTTCCTGCAGGGTCTGCTGGGGAGCTTCGTTCCCTTGTCGGCGCAGGCCCGCGCCTATGTCGAGGACCTCGAGTGGCAGAACGTCCTGGGCGGGACCACCGACGAGGCCTATCACGGCCTGGTCCTTCTCGCCGACGGCGGCTGTGCGGCGGCGGGGTTCTCGAACTCGCGCGACGGCGACCTGGCCGGGGCCCACGGGCGCCAGGACGTCCTGGTCGTCCGCTACGGGGCCGACGGCAAGCCCGCCTGGACGAAACTCTACGGCGGCCCGGAGAACGATCTCGCCTACGCCATCGACCAGACCTCCGACGGCGGCTTCGTGGTCGCCGGCAGTACGTGTCTCGAGGACCCTGCCATCGGCTACCACGGCGGCACTGACGTTCTGCTCATGCGCCTCGACCAGGCCGGCAACCTCCTGTGGAAACGGTGTTACGGCGGGAACGGCGAAGACACGGCCTATGCCGTCCGCCAGACCGGCGATGGCGGGTTCTTTCTCGCCTGCGGTGCCGATTCCCTCAACGGTGACGTCACCACCGCGTTCGGGGGTACCGACGCCTGGGTGGTCAAGGTGACGGCCGCCGGCGTCCTGCAGTGGGCCACCAGCCTGGGCGGCCCGCTCGACGACCATGCCGCCTCCGTCGAGCCGACCGCCGACGGCGGGTGCGTCGTGGCCGGCCGCGTGGCTTCCCACACTGCCGGCGAGGACGCCGGGGGGTTCGGCCTTGGCAACGTGCTCGTCGCCCGCCTGGACGCCTCGGGAAAGGTGCTCTGGCAGAAGGATTACGGCGGCGTCGACGAGGAGCGCGCCTACGCGGTGCGCGCCACCGCCGACGGCGGGTTCGTGGTCGCCGGAACGGCCAGTTCCCTGTCGGGCGTCCCGGAAGGCTGGATGGGCGGCCTCGATGCCTGGATCCTGAAGCTCGACGCGTCGGGAACGATCGAGTGGCAGAGCTGTTACGGCGGGGTGGGCGATGAACTTGCCTACAGCATCCGCGAGACGGCCGACGGCGGGTTCGTGTTCTGCGGCGAGGCCGCCTCGTTCGACGGCGACGTCGAGGGGACCCATGGCGGCAGTGACCTGTGGCTGGTGGGCCTCGATGCCGGCGGCACCCTGCTGTGGCAGAAGACCCTTGGCGGCCGGTTCGACGAGGCGGGGTTCGACCTGCGCCAGACCCCCGACGGGAACTGGCTGGTCGGCGGCAAGGGGGTCCCCTCCGGGGGGGACGACATCCCGCTCGGCCACGCCGGGTACGACGCCTGGCTGATGAAAGTGCTGACTCCCTGACGGCTGGCGGCTTGGCCTTCCCCCACGGCCCGGCTGGTGGCGGTTGCCAGAAGACCTCGCCTGGGATAGCATGACCCCGCCCCTGGCGGGGGGACGGTGACCGGCGGGCCGTTCCGCGCCGGGCGGGGTACCACTCGCGCATCAGCACCACACCACCCGGGAGGCGCCATGGAGCAGATTCGGCAGGCGGTCAGACAGGACTGGTCGGTTCAGGGGGTCGAGGAGAC
>CAZKPI010000990.1:0-1744 GCA_964554555.1 uncultured bacterium | reverse complement strand
CCGTCGAAACTGGGGTAAATCCTGTTCCAGCACCGGCGGCCTTTGGGGAATTGCGGGAAAAAACCACACATCCATCGGTGACGGTGGGCCAGGGTTTGCCAGTGAGGCCCCCCGGGAGGATCTGAATTTCCCGAATTCTGGCCGGTAATGACGGTTTGCTGACGCCAGAGCGGCCCGAAGGCTCCGAACGCGTGTGCCCGGGCTTACCAAGGCGTGCCTCGCCACAGCCCCAGAGCACCGCAACCACCAGCATTCACGTTCAGACCATAGTGTGAGCGTTCCCGGGACTGTTGGGTCAGACGTCCAAATTATAATAAATTTTAATTAACATCACTTTTTTATTGATAACATTTTTATTCTATAGATATAATAGGTTGCTGCGCCCAGGAAACACAGGGTTCCAGTCATGGAAAGCGTCGCAACCAGCCCCATCCGGTGGGAAAGGTAACCCTGTAAGAGGCTTCCGAGGGGGGCCATCCCCATGAAGGTCATTGTATACAGGCTCATGATCCGACCCCGCTTGTCTTCCTCGACCTCCGTCTGCAAGAGGGTATTGCTCGCCGACCAGCCCGAAATCATCCAAAATCCGTTGAACACGAGCATGGCGGCCGCGGTCACCAGGGACCGCATGTGGCAGAACAGGGCCACACCGATGCCGAATGCGCCGAAGGAAAGCGGGATTCTTTCCTCGAGCCCTCGTGCATCCTTCCGCGAGGCCAGATACAATGCGCCCATCAGGGCCCCAAGTCCGTTGGCCCCCATCAGAACCCCGAGAGCTTCGGGGCCGCCGTGCAGAACCTCTGCCGCCACCACCGGCAACAGCACGATGTAGGACATGCCGATGAAACTGGCCAAAGCGCACAGGATCAACACCGGCCGGATGATCTCATGGTCATAGGCGTAGGCGACCCCGGCCTTCAATCCTGCCAAAATGGGTTGCTGAGCCTCCGATGGTTTGGACCGGATGCCGGTGATCCGTTGCAGGACCACGATGATCGGCAGGAAGGACAACGCATTCAGGAAGAAGCAGGTCTGCTCCCCCACCAGGCCGACGATGATCCCTGCCACCGCAGGTCCGATCAGGCGGGCGGAATTGAAGAGGGAGGAGTTGAGGGCAATGGCGTTCATCAGGTCTTCCCGCTTTTCCACCAACTGCACCGTGAAGGCATGCCGTCCCGGCATGTCGAACGCATTGATGATCCCCAAAAACACGCTCATGATGACCAGGTGCCCGAAACCGACCGTTTTGGTGGCGGTGAGAATGCCAAGGAGAAGGGCCTGCAGGGCACCCAAGGCCTGGGTGGCGACCAGCAGGCGCCGAATGTCGACCCCATCGAGCCAGACCCCGGCGAACGGCATCAACAGGAACGCCGAGAACTGGGAGGCGAAATCGATCGTGCCGAGAAGAATGGCCGAGCCGGTCAGTTTGTAGACGAGCCAGCTGATGGCCATCCTCTGCATCCAGGTCCCCATCAGGGAAACCCCGTTTCCGAAGAAATACCACCGGTAGTTTCGCGAATGGAGGGAGCGGAAGACGAAATCCAGCCGGGCGGCATGGATGTGGAGCCATTCCGCATACCTGTCGAACATGGTCAGAATCTCCCCTTCCAGACCCCAGACGGGATGTAGGAAGATACCCCTTCCCCTTGCCCGGCGGCAACCCACCCGGGTTCCCCAATTCCACGCAAGGCGTCAACACCTCCCCTCCGACCTATCGCCCACCGCCTAGCACGTGCCCCAACGT
>CAZKPI010000989.1:0-1750 GCA_964554555.1 uncultured bacterium | reverse complement strand
CGCCAGGATCACGGGGGAACCGGCGTCGGGGGCGGCCAGCTCGGCCTCGGGCCGCACCTGTCCGGCCAGGTAGGCGGACAGCCAACTGCGGATGTCGACGTTGACGGGCCGCTCGGGCCCGAGGGACAGCCCGGTCGGAACGTTGTAGAGCCGCTCGAGCTGGTTGCGGAGGCGCCGCTCGAGGTCGTAGAACCGCCGCTTGGCGGCATCGTCCTGGGCGGTGGCGAGCTCTTCCCCTCTCGCCCCCCAGCGCAATTCCACTGAGTGGTAGGGGTCGAAAGACAGGTCGAACAGCCGCTGGACGACGTCCTGGAAGGTCAGCCCCACCGCCCGCCCGGCGGAGTTGATGTAGTTGACGCGCATGCCGGGATTGAGGCCGTCGTAGATGGCGAGCAGTTCCTGGGCCAGCCGTTGGGGGCCGCCGTCGTAGACCAGGCGCGGGTCCCCGGTCTCGGCCATCCGGATCCAGCCGACGGTCCGCAGGAAGAGGTCGCGGAAGGCCACCTTCAGCCGGGCATCACGTGAGGGGGTGGAGTATTGCTCCCACTCGCCGTCGGTCCCATAGATGTTGGAGGGAAGCGCCCCGGGATGGGGTTTGCGATGGATGCCGGCCTGGATGCAGATGTTCACGGCCTCCGCCCGGTAGCGGACGTCCTCGAAGACGTCGGCCAGCATGTTGCGGAAGTCTTCGAGGGGGCGGATGCGGTCACCCCGGTTGGAGAGGCGCACCCGCACGTAATCGTAATAGGAGAGCCCCCCCATCCCGTTGAAGGAGAAACTGCGCTGATACTGGTCAGTCGCCGAAAAGTCGGGCAGGTTGTGGTTCGACAGCCGGTTGACCCGGCCCTCGGCGGAATACCACTGGGGCCGCCAGCGCCGGAACCCGCCGCCGGACTGGGCACTGCCCAGGGCGAACTTGGCTCCGAACCAGGGCCGCGAGATACTGCGGTCGGGGTGGGCGTCGATCATCCTGACGCGCCCGTCGTCGGTGACCTGGTAGACCACCGCCACGTGGCCGTTGGGATCGTAGTAGATGGTGCCGGGCCTGATCGAGTCGCGCCCGACCTTGACCGTGTAGGTGTCGGAATCCTGGATCTCGGGGGCCATCCGGTAGTAGCCCGAGTTGACCAGGGTGACCGCCCCGAACAGGCGTTGGGGGGTGTCGCACCCGTCCTGGTCGCGCTCGCCGGCCGGGCGGTTGCCCCGGCTGTAGCGCTCGTCACCGCCCCGCGTCGAGATCTCGGAGGTCCAGCCGAACGGCAGACGCAGTTTGTAGGCCACGTAGGCGCGCAGGAGGTAGGGAAGGTCGGCGCAGTCGGGGCTGAGGTTGAACTTCTTGTCGTCCTCGCCGTACAGGGGGTTGGCCTGAGGGTCGTGGATGAACCGGTTCAGGTTGCTGTGCCGCGACTCGCCGAGTGCCTGCACGAACTCCTCGTAGGCCTTCTCGTCGCGGTCGGTCCAGCGAGCGGCCGACAGAGCCCAGGCCCCGGCCTGCACGATCCCCACCCCCACCACCGCGAACACCAGGATCAGCAGGGCCACCGCGGGCCAGCCCAGAGGGCGGCTCCAGCGCCAGCGCACCGAGCGAAAGATCTTGGCCAGGATCACGAACATGCGCGGTTCTCCCAACGGACGTCGGACGGGCGGCCGCACGGCCGCCTTCCCCGCCTCCATCGGCAGGTTTCCATCGTTTCCCCACCCCTCTCCGGCCAATCGTCCCTTCCCCCCTTTTGACCGCGCCGCTTGTCCG
>CAZKPI010000988.1:0-1750 GCA_964554555.1 uncultured bacterium | reverse complement strand
CGGCGCGGCCCAGCCCTACAGCGCCCCGCCGGCCTACGGGGCTCCCGGCGCCATCACCCCTCCGCCTCCTCCGCCGGTGACCATTCCCCAGGCCGTGGAGCCGCCGCCCCCCTACATGAGCGCTCCGACGGTTCCGGCCCCCCTCGGCGCGGTGCCGGCTCCGGTCACCACCTCCCTCTACCGGGAGGAGCGCTACCGGATTCCCGACGAGCTGAAA
This sequence comes from uncultured bacterium, assembly GCA_964554555.1. Taxonomy (GTDB): domain Bacteria; phylum Muiribacteriota; class Ozemobacteria; order Ozemobacterales; family Ozemobacteraceae; genus Ozemobacter. The sequence continues at coordinate 1,533 of CAZKPI010000988.1, read as the reverse complement.
CCCACCGACTATTCCCCCTACTACGGCAACTTCAACGGCGTCCATGGCCTGTTGGAGACCGAATCGGCCTTGATCCCCTACCGCAAGACCTGGCACTTCGGCCTCCACTTCCGGTATGACAAATACAAATACCTCAACGGCTCCGACAACATCGTCGACGGCCGTCAGTGGATCGCCCCCATCAACCTGCTCTACACCGGCAAGAAGATGTGGTTCAGCCTGAACGTCCCCTTCCAGTCCTGGGAAGTGACGTCCGCCGCCTTCGCCGGGCCGACCGTCTCGATGAGCGGGGCCCACGACCCCGAACTGAAGGCCGGCTACCAGATCTGGAAGAACTACGAGGGGACCCATGCCGTCACCCTGCACGTCGGCGGCCGGTTCCCGACCGACAACTATCATCAGCCCCTCGCGACGCTCACCGGCAAGACCCGCGTCGGAATCCGGATCGGGCCGGCCAACGCCACCCGCGGGGCCTGGGCCGAGTTCGGCGGCGCTTACTCCGGCAAGCTCAGCGACCGCTGGACCAGCCACCTGAACCTCGCGCTCGCCAATGACTCGGAAGACAGCATTTCCCGCTACATGTACAAGGGGATGGTCGACTACCGGGTCAACCACCACTACAGCCTCATGCTCGAATTGAACGGCACCACCTGGGAAATGGACGCCGGTCCTGACGGCTCCAACGTCGATCTCACCCCCGGCATGGTCCTGTTCAACGAAGGATGGCAGGGCGTCCTCGGGTTCCCCATCTCCCTCGACAGCAACTGGGGATATGGGCACGACTTCGGGGTCACCTTCGGCCTCAATACGCGCTGGGATTGATCTCAGAGAGGGGAACGCCCCGGCCGGAGACCTCCCCGGCCGGGGCGTTCTCCGTTCCGGGGCTGATGGCCCGGCGGTGGCGCCCGTCAGGGCAGGGACGGCTCGATTCCCCGCCGGCGCAGGATGCCGGTGATGAGGTCCACCCGGGTATCGGAGTCGAGCCGCGGATGCGACAGGATCCGCCCGATGCGTTCGCGGTCGGAGCCGAAGAGCCGGAAATCGGCGCCGTATTTCTTCCAAAATTGTTCCGGCCGCGGGTCGGGCACCTCCCCGGACCTGCGGCGGGTCTTCAGCCGCAACCCGTCATTCCGGTTGCCGGCCAGACGGTCTGTCGCCGTCAGGCCTTCCGCGTCGGGCAGGTCAGCCCGGGCACCCAACCGCCTCAGGGCTTGGAACGCCCGGTGACAGTCGTTCTCCGCCGCGAGATGCAGGGGCGTTTTGCCCGCGGCGTTGGCGGCGTCGAGGGGGCTTCCCTTCATCACCAGGACGAGCATGGCCTCGACCCGCTCATGGCGCGCGGCGATGTGCAGGGGGGTGTTGCCGCCATAATCCCTGAGGTCGCACGGCAGGCCCTTCTGCAGGAGGAGCAGAACCAGGCCGGCATCCCCGTGGCAGGCGGCGAAGTGCAGAAGGGTCCAGCCCTGGTGGAACCGGCGGCCCAGAGGGAAGGCGGCCCGGTCGTCGCCCAGCAGGGCCCTGGCCTCGGCGGTG
>CAZKPI010000987.1:0-1751 GCA_964554555.1 uncultured bacterium | reverse complement strand
AGGAGCGGCCGTGCCGCCGACCGCCAGGACCAAAAGGCTCAGGGCCATCAACCCGAGCGACCCGAGCTGGCCCGAGGTGAGCCCCCCCCACATGGCGGGGTTGAGCCGGATGAACTCCACCCCGAAGCGGGCGGCCCCGAACCAGGCCAGGAAGGCGGCGAACCGCCGTCCCGGGCCGATCCGCCACCGGACGGCGAGAAGGACCGCGAGGAGGGTGAACGCCGACAGCGATTCATACAGAGGGGTGGGGTGGACGGGGATATCTGCCGGGACGGGGTGGCCGGGGAACCGTTCCATGAACCGCTGGACCAGGAGCTGGTTCTGGGCGGCCAGGGTGGGCACCAGGCCATGGGGAAACGTCATGCCGCACCAGGCCAGGGTGGGGACCCCGTAACAGCCGTCCCCGGCGGCGATACAGCCGAGGCGGCCCACCGCGTACCCGACGGCCAGGCCGGGGGAACAGAGGTCGGCGATCTTCAGGAACGGCTGGTCTTCGCGCCGGATGCGGATCCAGCAGAGGAAGATGGCGAGGACGTAGCCGCCGATGACCGAAAAGCCGGTGGCGGAAAACAGGTAGGGGGCTGGGTTGCGGAAAAAGTCGGCAAAGTTTTCCGCAATGTACAAGAGCCTCGAGCCGACCAGGCCGCCGACGATGGCGAGGAGGTAGATATCCCAGGCCAGCACGGTGTCGAGGGCGTTGCGGCGGAACTCGCGGTTGGTGATCAGGATGGCGGAAGCGAACGCCAGCGCCAGGAGGACGCCGTACGAGCCGATCCGGATGGGGCCCCACTCGAAGAGAATCGGATGCATGGCGGGCAGGATAGCACTTGGACGGAAATTGGGAAAGTGGGGTGCGGCGAAGCGGGGGGAAGGTCGGGCCGGCGGCGGGGTGAGGGGGGCCTGGGCGTGAAGAAGGCGCGGGGGGGGTTGCCGGAGACGGCCGGACGGAAGTACAACAGAGGGGCAGGCCTCGACCGTTCCGGGAGCGATGGTTCCGGTCGGCCGGGAAACCCGGTCAGGGAAAGGAAGAGCCTGCGAGGAGGAACACCATGGGATTCACCCGCAGTGTGGGCATCAGTGCGTCCGAGGACCGTCTGGCCAAGCTCATCCAGGAGCGCCTGCGGCCGGGCGCCGACAAGGAGGCCATCGACCGGCGCATCTGGAACCTGTTCGGTGAGGAATGGTGCGTCATGTTCACTGACCTGTCGGGATTTTCGCGCGGGGTGGCCGAGTTCGGCATCATCCACTTCCTGCAGATCATCTACGAGTCACAGCGCATCCTGATCCCCATCATCGAGAACCACGAGGGCATCCTGCTGAAGACCGAGGGCGACAGCCTGCTGGTCATCTTCCGGAAGGTGGACCGCGCCCTGGAGGCGGCGGTCGCCATGCAGATCGCCCTGCACCTCTACAATGTCGACCGGGACGACACCGAGAAGGTGCTGTTGTGCGTCGGTCTCGGCTACGGCAAGGTTCTGCGGATCGGCGATGCCGACGCCTTCGGCGCGGAGGTGAACGCCGCCAGCAAACTGGGCGAGGATACCGCCAAGCCCTGGGAGATCCTGGTCACCGAGGCGGTGCAGGCGGCCGGCGCCCCGCCCGCGGGGGTGACTTTCCAGCCCACCGATCTGGAGGTGCCCGGCGGCGGGAAGGTCTTCCGGGTCGAGTATGCCCTTCCCGGCTCCTCCGCCCGTCCCGCCGGAAGTACGATCGTTCCTCCGCGCCCGAAGGTCCTTCACCGCCCCGCCACC
>CAZKPI010000986.1:1543-1755 GCA_964554555.1 uncultured bacterium | reverse complement strand
TGACGGCGGCCGGCCGGCGGTCGGGCCAGCGGGGACCGGGGCGGTCGGTCGGGGCGGGGGGGATGGGCCATGGGGGTGACCTCCGAATCAGACCCTGGCGGGGGCCAGGGGGACAATCGCGAGCCGGGCGGCCGCCAGCGGGGTCGGGATCTGGCCGACGGCCTCGCGGTCGACGGCCTTGACCTCGGCGGGCCGTTCCTCGCAGTTTTCTT
>CAZKPI010000986.1:0-1507 GCA_964554555.1 uncultured bacterium | reverse complement strand
TACCGGATCCGCTGTTCCGCCGCCCGCCCTTTTGACGAGGGGGCGCACACCGGGAATGCCAGAAAGGGAACCGAGCGAGAGGTCAGGCCGGGGGGGGCTCGGCGGCCAGGTCGTGCGGAGCCAGGCGGATTTCCAGGCCGCAGGCCGGGCAGACGGTGTCACCGCCGGCGGCCACGTCGGTCGGTGTCCAGGCCGCGCACACCGGGCAGGGGAAGGCCCGGCGGCCGCGGGCGAGGCCGAACCAGGCCCCCGCGCCCTGGCGGGCGGTGACCACGGGGCGGCCCGCCGGCCGGTTCCGGATCTCCAGGAGACAGAACCGGCCGCCGTCTTCCCCGGTCGCCACCCCTGTCCCCGTCGGGAGCCAAACCATGGTGCGCGTCGGGGCGGCCCCCACCCAGGTGGCCAGGATCCTTCCCGCCGTCGGGGCCCACAGGTGGACGACCCCGTCGAGGAAGGCCGCCAGGACCGCGGAGCCAGCGGGATCGAAGGCCGCGGCCGTGAGCGGGGTGCCCCCGGGCGCGGCGAAGGCCCCGCGCGGTTCCCCCCAGGCCCCGTCCCACAGGCGCACCCACCCGTCGGTGCCGGCGGTCAGCACCTGATCCCCGGCCGGGGAGAACGCGGCCGTGACGAGCGGTCCTGCGTGCCGCCCCAGCGTCCGGATGGCACTGCCCGTGGCGGTGTCCCACAACCGGGCCGAGCCGTCGGCGGTCCCCGAGACCGCCCGGGTGCCGTCGGGGGAGAAGGCCAGCGCCCGGATCGCGGCCGCCTGCCCCGGCCAGGTCTGACGCTCGCGGCGGGCCGCCAGATCCCACAGGCGGATCGTGTGATCCTCGGAACCGGTCAGGGCCAGCCGCCCGCCCGGGTCGACCGCGGCCGCCGTCACCGGCCCTTCGTGCCCGGTCAGGACCGCCAGGGCGTTTTTGCCGGCCGCATCCCAGAGCCGGAGGGTGCCGTCGGCCCCGGCCGTGAGAAGGACCGCCCCGTCCAGGGCCGCGGCGGTGAAGACGATTGCCCCGGCATGGCCGGACAAGGCGGTCGGGTCGCACGGCCCCGCGCCTGGCCGGTGGGCGGGGTGGGGCGGTCCCGCGGGAATCTCCCAGAGCAGGAGGGTGCCGTCGATGGCGCCGGCGGCCAGCAGATGGCGGTGGGGAATCGCGGCCAGGGACGTGAGGGCGGCTCCCTGCCGGCGGAGGGCGAGGGGCGGGGATCGGCCGTCGGCCGGCCAGAGATGCAGACCGCCGCTGGCGCTGGCCACGGCGACGCTTCCGGGCGCCACCCAGACCAGGGCGGTGGGGCGGCTGGAACCATGGCTGGGGCAGAAATCGTCGGGGCTGGCGGGGCCATCGGCGGCATCGGGGCGGGGGACGGCCGCCCCGCCGGACCCGTCTCCGGCCGGCCGGCCCGGCCCCGCCTCCCACAGCCGGGCATCGCCGTCGGCGGAAGCGGTCAGGACCGTGGTCCCCGCGGGGTTCCAACACACGGCCCATAGCCGTCCGGCGTGGCCGGA
>CAZKPI010000985.1:0-1756 GCA_964554555.1 uncultured bacterium | reverse complement strand
CAGACCCTCTACCAGCTGTCGCGCCTGCTGTTCTCGGGGGCCCCGTTCGCCGCCAGCCTGCGGCGGTTCATGACCGCCCTGGCCGGCCACCTGGGCCTCGAACGCGCCGCCGTGATCCGGTTCGGCAGTCGGACCGCCGCCGATGGCGGCCGGGCCGGACCCGCCGACGCGGCCCCCGACGGCCCCGGGTTCGAACTGCTGGCCGGGGTGCGCGTCCGCGCCCCCCAACTGCGCCGGATGCTCGACCTCGTCCGGACGCGCCTGCGGGCCGACCTCTCCCGCTCGGCCGCCGCCGGCTGGGACGACCCGCACCTGCCCGCCCCGGTCGCCCTGCCCTACCGCGAGAAGTCGCGGGCCAAGGCCATGTTCGTCATCCCCCTCCCCCTCCAGGAGGAAGGCATGCACGCCCTGCTGGTCAGCAGCGGGCACCCGACCGTCGACAGCGAGCCGGCGGTGCAGCGCTACCGGTTCCTGCACCTGGTCTCCAAACAGCTGGCGGTGGCCATCGAGCGGGAGACCATGCTGACCCGCATCCAGGCCGACCAGGCAACCCTGCTCGAGAACAACCGTCAGAACAGGATCTTCCTCGACATCAGCAAGGAACTGGCCTCGACCCTCGATCCGACCCTGGTCCTGAGCAAGGCCTTCGCCCAGTTCGGCAACCTGATCGCCTTCGCCTCGATCTCGATCCTGATGTACGACGAACTCGAGAAAACCTACCGCCTCATCGTCCAGCCGGCCGCCCCCCTGTCCCTGCCCTTCCAGCGCGCCCTGCGCCGCAACGTCCTGGACATCTTCCGCGACTACCCTGCCGATCCGCCCCTGGCCGATCCGGGTGCCGTGGCCATGGAGGTCTTCCACCCCCAGCGGAAGAACCGGGCGCCCCTCGGCCGGTTCCGGCACGTCCTGCACCTGCCCTTCATCCTCGGCGACCGGGTCGTCGGCCTGATCCACCTCACCCGGCGCGAGGACCCGCCCTTCACCCGCCGCGAGCTGGACACCACCTCGCAGTTCACCGGCATCTTCGTCACCAGCATCAAGAACGCCCTCATCCACCGCCGCACCGAGAAACTCGCCTTCACCGACCCGCTCACCAGCCTGTTCAACCACCGCTACTTCCAGGAGACCCTGCACCAGGAGTTTCTGCGCGCCCGCCGCTACGGCAAACCCCTGTCGCTGATGATCCTCGACATCGACTTCTTCAAGCGGTTCAACGACACCTGGGGCCACCTGCTCGGCGACAAGGTCCTGATCCACTGCGGCCGCCTGTTCGAACGGTCGGTCCGCGAGAAGATCGACACCGTCGCCCGCTACGGCGGCGAGGAGTTCGCCGTCCTCCTGCCGGAAACCCCGCTCGAGGGCGCCAGCCTGTTCGCCGAACGCATCCGGCGCACCGTCGAGGAAACCCCCCTGCAGGCCGAGGTCGGCACCCTGCCGATCACCCTGTCGATCGGGGTGGCCTGCACCGCCGTCACCAACTGCCAGACCACCTCCGACCTGATCCAGGCCGCCGATTCGGCCCTCTACGAGGCCAAGGAGGGCGGCCGCAACCGCGTCGCCCTCTACCGCCGCCAGGAGGTCGACCATGCCTGAGCGCCCCTCCCGCAGGGGAACCCCATCCCCCCGGCGGACTTCCCCCCGCCAGCCCGGACCCCATCGGGCCTCTGGCGCCAGCCGCACCCGCCCAAACGCCCCGGGGGGCACCCCGACCGTCCAGGCCCCTGACGCCGGCCGCCCGCTTCCCCCGGCCGCCCCA
>CAZKPI010000984.1:0-1759 GCA_964554555.1 uncultured bacterium | reverse complement strand
CGCCCCGGCCCCGTGGATCCTGTATATCCTCGAGTGCCGGGACGGCAGTCTGTACACCGGAGTGACCACCGACCTCGACCGCCGGCTGGCCCAGCACCAGAAGGGCGTCGGGGCGCGCTACACGAGGGCCCGCCGGCCCGTGCGCGTGGTGTACCACGAACCCTGCCCCGACCGGTCAGCGGCGCTCCGCCGCGAAGGCGAGGTCAAACGGTTGTCCCGCGCGGCAAAACTCGCCCTCATCGGCCGGGGGGGGCGAGGCGGCGCGGGGCGGCCGGCTATTTCCTGACGGCCCAGGCTCCCTGGTCGACCTGGTCGGTCGAGGTGGTCAAGACCCGGGAGATTTTATGGTAGGCATACTCGTAGCTGAATACGAAGCCGACCAGGCAGGCCAGGATCAACAGGACCGTGGCAAAGGTCCGCAGCATGGTTCCCACCTCCTTCCCTGACCTTCGCGATATCGGCAGGAAGGGGGGAATCGTTGACAATGGGGGCGCCCTGCCCGCAGGCTGGGGTCGGATCAGGCCGCCGGCGGGGCGGGGGGCGGGGAGGCCGTCCCCTGGCGGCGTTCCTCCAAAGCGAGCATCTGGGCGACCTGGTCGGCCACCTCCCCGGCGAACCGGATCTCGTCCGGCAGCCAGCGGCGGGGCAGGCCGACGTGCTCACAGCGCAGGACCCCGACCACGTTCCCCGCCCGCCGGATGGGGGCGTCGAGCGTGGAGGCGATGCCGCTGGGGAGGAAGTAGGTTTCCCCAAACTCGGCGGTCCGGGGGTCCAACAGGGCGTCGTGGGCGTCGATGGCCCGCTCAGCCTGGAGGGCCAGGAAATACAGCGGCATGTCGGTGGCGCTGAAGGATTGGGGGGAGGGAGGGTGGTCGGGCCGGGAGTCGTACAGATCGGCGAGGGTGATGACTGCCATGTCGGGAGACCCCAGCCAGATGCTGACCCGCGCCACCTCGAGGGCGCGGGCGGCCGCCTCGGTCGCCTCCCGGAAGGCCCCGCGCAGGTTGCCTTCCCGGTGGGCGAGCGAGGTGGCCAGGCGGATGATGCACTGGACCTGCCGCTGGGTGCGTGCCGCCGTTTCCGCCCGCTCCGCCTCGGCGGCCTTGCGTTCGGAAATGTCGCGGTTGATGCTGACCAGCACCGAAGACTCGTCGATCACCGGAAACCCGGGGATGAACGAGAACCCGTCCATGGGAATGGACCGGCCCGACCGGAAGTTCCGGACCACGACCTCCCCCCTCCAGGAACCCTTGGACCTGGCTTCCTGCAGGAGGGTCTCCAGCATGGCGGCCGCCCATTCCTCATGAAGGAAGTCGCGGGCCCGGTGTCCCTTGCCCTGGCTGGCGGGGTCGAGGCCGATCACCCGGCACCCCGCGGGGTTCACGTAGAGGGATTCCCCGGACAGACGGGTGATAGCGATAAAATCCGGGTTGTGTTCGACGATGCTGGCCAGCTGGCGGATCTCCGCCTCCGTCCGGCGCCGCTCGCTGATGTCCCGGATGGTCGACAGGATGACCGTTCGCCCCGGCAACACCAGGGCGCTGAAGTGCAGGTCCGCCCAGAAATCCTCGTGCTGGAGCGGGCGCCGGCAACGGCATTCCAGGGACGGATGGGCCCCTCTCAGTGCCTCGGCCCACACCCCCGGCAGGCGCGAGGGGTCCTCCCCCGGGGCCAGGAAATCCTGGCACCGGCCGAAGCGCTCCAGGTCGCGGCGTTCACCCCCGAAGGTGGAGAGCAGCTGGTCGCTGACCTCGAGGGT
>CAZKPI010000983.1:0-1759 GCA_964554555.1 uncultured bacterium | reverse complement strand
CCCGGCCCGGTAAGTGACGTCCCGATGACGACGACGCCCCCGCGCCGCCTCGGCGAACTGCTCCTGGCCCAGGGCGCCCTGCCGCCCGCCGCCCTCGAGGAGGCCCTGGCCCGTCAGGCCGCCGAGGGCGGCCGGCTCGGCGAGCGTCTGGTGGCCGACGGGACGGTCGACGAGGAGGTCCTCTACCGGACCCTCGCCGGCCAGTGGGGGTTCGACTTCCTGCCCCGCCTGGCCGCCAAGGACATCGACCAGCGCCTCCTCGATTCCCTGCCCATCGAGCACCTCCGGCGCCACCGGCTCCTGCCCGTGCACGAGACAGCCGAGTTCCTCTACGTGGTGACCGCCGAGCCGCTGGCCTGCGGGCCGCTCGACGAGCTGGCCCTGGCCCATGGGCGGCCCCTGCACATCACGGTGATGCCCCCCGCCGCCATCCTGGAGACCCTCAACGAGTCCTGGGGCAAGGGCCGCCCCTCCGAGGAGATCATCGACACCCTGACCGTCGAGGGCAACCTCGAAGACCAGCTCGAGAAGATCCAGGTCGAGGACGTGCTCGCCTCGGCCAACAAAGCCCCCGTCGTCAAGTTCGTCAACACCCTGATCTTCCAGGCCCTGCGCGAGCGGGCTTCCGACATCCATCTCGAGCTTGGCACCGACGGCTTCCGCATCCGGTTCCGCATCGACGGCGTCCTCAGCGACCGCTTCGCCCCGCCGCGCACCCTGCACGCCCCGGTCACCTCGCGCGTCAAGATCATGGCCGCCCTCGACATCGCCGAGCGCCGACTGCCGCAGGACGGCAAGATCCGGGTCCGGTTCGGCGAGCGTGAGGTCGATATCCGCGTCAGCTGTGTGCCCTCGGCGCACGGCGAGCGGGTGGTCCTGCGACTGCTCGACCGCAAGACCGAACTGCTGACCCTCGAACAGATGGGCATGGAACCGGCCACCCTGGCCGGGTTCGACCGGCTGATCCGCCGGCCCAACGGCATCCTGCTGGTCACCGGGCCCACCGGCTCAGGCAAGACGACCACCTTGTACGGCGCCATCATGCGTGTCATCTCCCCCGGGGTGAACATCATCACCCTCGAGGACCCCGTCGAATACGAACTGGCCGGGGCCAGCCAGATCCCCGTCAAGCCGAAGATCGGGTTCACCTTCGCCGCCGGCCTGCGCTCCATCCTGCGCCAGGACCCCGATGTGATCATGGTCGGCGAGATCCGCGACGAGGAGACCGCCGCCATGGCCATCCAGGCCAGCCTGACCGGCCACCTGGTCTTCTCGACCCTGCACACCAACGACGCCGCCTCAGCCGCCGTCCGCCTGGTCGACATGAAGGTCGAACCCTACCTGGTGGCCTCGACCCTGATCGGGGTGCTCGCCCAGCGGCTGGTGCGGCGGCTGTGCGCGAACTGCCGGCGGGCCGGCCCCGCCGGCGCCTGGACCGCCCCCGGCTGTGACCACTGCGGCCGGTCCGGCTATGCCGGCCGGATCGGCCTGTTCGAACTGCTCGAGATCGACGACGGGCTGTCGGCCCTGATCGGCCGCCAGGCCTCGCTGGACGAGATCCGCGCCGCCGCCCGCGCCCGCGGAATGCCGGCACTGGCCGAGGACGGCCGGCGGAAGGTGCTGGCCGGCCTGACCACCCGCGAGGAGGTCGACCGGGTCTGCGCCGCGGGCGAGGCCGGGTAGCCGCCATGCCGTCGTTCACCTACAAGGCCTACGACCGGTCCGGCGCCGAGCGCGAGGGGGTGGTCGAGGCCGCCGA
>CAZKPI010000982.1:0-1762 GCA_964554555.1 uncultured bacterium | reverse complement strand
GGCAAGGGACCATGTGCTCTTATGTGCCTGTTGTGTTACAATGAGTACAGAATAGGGGGTGTTCAGGTATGGCTCCGACTTCGACCATGACCATCCGACTTCCGGTAGACATCTTGAACCGGCTGGCCGAACTGGCCCGCTCGACGGACCGCTCGAAATCCTACCTGGCCACCAAAGCCATCGAGGAATATGTCGCCGCGCAGGAATGGCAGATCAAGGCGATCGAAGAGGCCATCCGGGAAGCTGATGCCCCCGGCGCTGTCTTCCATGATCACGCCGAAGTCGTGGCCAGGATGCGCCGTAAGATTGCCGCCAAGAAGGAAAAGGGCGGGTGATCATCCGCTGGTTTCACTTGGCGCGGAAGGATCTCGACGATCTTTTCGCATTCGTGGCCCGGGACAGCCTCGCCATGGCGGAGAAGGAAGTCGACCGCGTGGTCCAGGAAGTCTCCCGCCTCCACCACCACCCCGCCCTGGGCCGGCCCGGGCGGGTGCCGGAAACCCGCGAACTGGTGATCCCCCCGTACATCGTGGCCTACCGCGTCCAGGACGGCATCGTCCAGATTCTCCGGGTTCTCCACTCCGCCCGGAAATGGCCGGACCAAATCTGACGGGCAGGCCATAAGAGGAAAAAGACCACTCCCAAGTCGAAGACGCCGCCGCCGCTCAGGAATCGATGCATGACCCTTGCGGTGACAGATTGGGGACGGCAGGTTGCGGGGCTACCTCTTTCCCTGACGGGAATTGTACCGCATCTGATTTTCTGGACACCAGTTTGACGTGAAATCACGCAGCCACCTTTGCCTCGATGCTTTCCCTCATTTCCCTGGGGGTGAGGTAGCCGTTCTTCTCAAGCCGCCAAGCGGTGTTGTAGGTCTCAACAAACTCCTGGACCGCCTTTCGAAGGTCCTCGATGGTCCTGAAGATTCTCCCGTAGATCGCCTGCTCCTTGAGGGTCCTGAAGAAATGCTCCGCCACCCCATTGGTTTCCGTTACCTTGTCCTTCAGGGCCAGGGTACTGCCGGGCGGGGGTTTGATGCCAGTGATCTCGAGGAAATCCCCGGCGGGGGTCTCGACCCGCCAGGTTGGCCCGCCAAATCAGCCGGGCCCGCCGGAAGCGGGCGCGGGCGTGCCCGACGCCGGGGATCCTGCCGCGCCCGTCTGGCCGGGCAGGGTGGTGGGGGTGGTTTCTGCGGTCAGGTCGAGAGTGGTGTGCTGGGCGATCAGGCGTTTGACCCCCACGTGGACGTAGGTGACGGCGCTTCCGATCAGCACAAGGACGACCAGCAGGACCGGGATCAGGGTGCGCATGGCTGCCTCCTTTGACCGATGGGGCCGAGCGGCCGACCGGCCGCCCGGAACACAAACCATTCTTGGGCTCTGGGTCCCCTCCGGTCAAACCCGGGGACCGGGCGGACGCCGATCCGAAACCACCTGCCTGGGCAGAAGAGGCCCACGGCCGGGAGGGTCCGCGAAGCGGGCGGGGGGCCTGCCGAACGCGGCGCGTTCGGCAGGCTGATCACAGGGGTTTAGGGGCCGGTGGCCCCTGACGAGGTGGTCGGGAGGAGCGGAGCTCCTCCCGCTCTGAACGGGGTTCATCCGCCCTGAATCCGGGCGGTGGGGGGCGAAAAGTCTTTGATGCAGGTTTGAACCGGGGTGGTTCGGGCGCCTTCAGGCCCATGAAGGTCTTGCAGACGCGGCGATGGCCGGAAGGAGGGCACCATGGAACTGCGGGCGGGAATGGTGATCTACGTGTTTCGCAG
>CAZKPI010000981.1:0-1763 GCA_964554555.1 uncultured bacterium | reverse complement strand
CCGCCACCAGGCTCGACAGTTCGCCCGGCAGGCTGTCCTCGGTGATCGGAGGGGGCCCGATGAGCTCGCGGTAGCGGCGGATCAGGCCGGGGTCGTCGGGCAGAAGGCCGGCGCGGCGGCCGGCGGCCAGGAACTCGTGGAGGTGGATGGCGCGCAGATTGTCGACGCTGGCCGCCCCCCCCATGCTGTTGCCGACGATGACCGCCGCCCGCTCCCGGTCGAAGGCGCGGGTCAGCAGGCCCGCGCTGTCCAGGGCCTGCCGAGCGGCCGCCAGGGCGAACCGCTGGGTCAGGTCGAGCCGGGCGGCCACGCGGGGCGGGATGCGGAACAGCACCGGGTCGAAGACGAACCCGTCGACCCAGGCCCCGATCCGGGTGTAGGTGCCCACGGGCGCCGTGCGGTCCGGGTCATACCAGAGCTCGGGGTCGAGCCGGTCAGCCGGCAATTGTTGTACAAAACATCTGCCTTGCACAAGATGGCGGAAATAGGCGGCCGGGTCGGGGGAACCGGGAAACACGCACCCCAACCCGATGATGGCGATCGGTTCCTCCCGCGGCCCCGGCCCGCCCGGCGGCCGGTCTGCCCCGGCCGCCGGCGACGCCCCATCACGGCCGCCGGGCCATCCTCCGGAAACGGTCTCCGCGGGTGCCCCGTCCTCCCGGCCGCCCGGGCGGGTCATGTCGGCCGCCGCCGGCGCCCCGGACGCCTGGCCGCTTTCGTTTCTGCCCCGCCATGCGGGGGCGGGGGCGCCAGACGCCAGGAAGGCTCCCCGGCCGGCCTCGTGCCCGGTCCACCAGCCGATGATGTGATCGTGCAGTTCGGCGAGGGTGGTGATCCCGTTCGTCAGGGCCACCGCTTCGCCGGCCAGGAAACAGCCGTCCTCGCCTTCGGGGGACGCGACCGCCCGGGCCAGGTTGCCCATGTTCTCCCGTTCAAACAGGGCGCGGCGGCGCGCCAGGGGCAGTTCCTCCCTCAGCCAGTCCTCTTCGCGGGCGAGGATCCGGTCGACGAAGGGGGTGGCCACCTGCCGGGCCCGCAGTTTGACGGTCTCGCCGGTGACGCGGGTCTCCTCGCCGTTGATCACCTGACTGCGGTAGTTGCGGCCCATCGCCCCGGTCTCCACGATCTCGCGGGTGGCCAGGTAGGCGGTGCCCATCTGCATGCCCCAGTCGAGCCGGCCGGCCAGGCCCTGCGCCTCCACCAGCCGGGCGACGAACCGGGCCCCTTCCCGCGAGGCAATGCCCCCCGCGAACACCAGCCGCGCCTCCCCGGCCGGGTCAAGGGCCGGCAGGTCCTCGAGGGTGCACTGCCACAGGACGAGGCTCGACAGCCGGCCGATGTGGCCGCCCGACTCGCCGCCCTCCAGGATGAACCACCGGCACCCGGCTTCGGCCAGGGCGGCGAACACTCGCGGTTCGAACGCATGCGCCAGCACCAGGTGCCCGTCGGCCAGCAGGCCGGCCACCAGGTCGGGACGGGGCGCCGCCACCAGCACGAACCAGGGCGGCATCTCCCGCAAAACCGCGCGCTGGCGCTCCACCAGGTCGCGCTGGAGGTCGAGCCCGATCACCCCGACCCCCGCCCGCCCCCCGGCCGACCGCGCCTCCTTCAGCAGACGCCGGCCCTCCTCCCCGTCGCGACTGCCGAACGCCAGCACCGGCACCCCGCCCGCCTCCGCCACCGCCCGGAGAAACCCCGCGTTCTCGCTGATCCGGGCCATCGGCCCCTGGATGATCCCCCGCCCCCCCCACCGCCCGCCTCCC
>CAZKPI010000980.1:0-1764 GCA_964554555.1 uncultured bacterium | reverse complement strand
CTGGGCGGGGCAGGGCGCGGGCGGGACGGGCGGCGGCGGGGGCGGGCGGGCGGAGCCCCGGCGGCTCTGGGCATGATCGACGGCCAGGTGGTGGCAGATGGTGCGGAACCATTTGCGGAACGAACTGCCGATCCGGTAGGTGGCCAGCGAGCGGAAGGCCCGCAGGAAGGCCTCCTGGGTCAGGTCCTCGGCGGTCTCGCGGTCCTCCCCGCACCGCCCCCAGAGGTAGTAGCGGGCTCCGGGGCCGTAGCGGTCGACCAGCCCCTGGAAGGCCGCGGTCCGGCCGGCCAGGACCTCCCGCACGAGGGCATCATCGTCGCGTGGATCCATAGTCACCCTGATAAACCCCCTTCGCCCCGCCGCCGGATGAAAAATCTTCGCGACCGGTTCATGGCAGGCCAAAACTCCACCAGCGATCGGGTCCGGGGGGCGGAAACCCGATGGGGAACACCTTGTCGACGCGGGTGGTGCGCAGTTTCCCCTGCAGGGTCATCGTCACCCAGAACAGGCTGGCGTCGAGCCCTGGCGAGCAGTCCTCGACGGTGAACCGGGTCACCAGCCCGGAGCCGAACCGCTCGGAACGGGTGATCGCGCCGTCCGGGCCGATCTCCTGGCGCCGCACCTCCTTCCTCCCCTCGTCGAACACGTACTGCACCTGGACGACGCCTTCGCCCGCGAACCGCGTGAACAGGAAGGATGTGGCGGCGATGCGGCTGGGGTCGAAGCGGACGGCGGCCGGCAGGTCCCCCGACAGGGTATGGATCGGGCAGGGGATCAGACGGCGCAGATCCTGCTCGATGGCCCGCGACAGCACCACCTCGGCCAGGTGCTGATCGGCGGTCTCCTGCCCGTGGAGGGTGCCGCGCCGGCCCGAGGAGACCATCAGATGGACGATCGACAGGATGACGGCCAGCAGAAGCACGGCGATCATCGCCTCGACCAGGGAGAACCCGCGGCGGCCATCACTCATCGGCCACCAGCTCCGGAAACGAGATCTGGTGCCCGCGCCCGGCCTTCCCCTTCCAGGAGACGGTCAGGCAGGCCAGGCGGGCGGCCCCGGGCAGGGGCCCGAAGGGGGCGATCTCGTAGGTGAGGTCCATCTGGGCCGCGGGCCAGGGGGGAAGGACGAGGCGCGCGCCGGGCGGGAACCCGGCCAGCTGGTATTCTCCGCCCTCGACGGGGGCGATGGGAAGGCTCCCCCCGGTGGGGGTCAGCGCGCCGGGGGGGAACCGCCGCACCTGGCCGGCGAAGGCGGTGCCGAGGTTGATGACGAGGCTTTCGGCCTGGCCTTCGACAATGGCGGCCTGCGACTGGTAGAACGACAGCCAGATGGGGATGACCGAGGCCCCCAGCAGGGCGAGGGCGATCAGGATCTCGACCAGGGTCAGGCCGGCGCGTCTCATTCGGGCCTCGCCAGGTGCGGAAGGTTGGGGCCGAGCAGGAGGGCCAGCCCGCGGGTGGCGGCCGCCGGATCGGTGGGGTCGAAGCGGCGGTCGTAGTGGAGCGCGCCGCCTTTGGCGAGGACGGCGGGGTCGAGGTCGCGGGCGCACAAAAGGCCCCGGAGCGTGACCGGCGCGTGCCAGCGCACCGTTCCCGCCGGCGCCAGCAGGGCGGTTCCGTGCAGTTCGGCCGGGGAACCGGCGGGCGGGGCGATGGTGATGTCGCCCTCCAGGCTGACCAGCACCAGCCCCGGCTCGCCGCTGGCGGCGGGGGCGGCGGCGACCGAGCGCACCGTGATGCCCTGGCGGGCCGCCAGCACCGTCG
>CAZKPI010000979.1:0-1766 GCA_964554555.1 uncultured bacterium | reverse complement strand
GGGCGCCGTTTTCCCTGGGGGGCCAACGGGTGTCAGTCCATCGCGATTCCTGGGGAGCAGACCCCGGGGGTGAGTGCCGGGGGCAGGCGTAGTATAATGTGACGTCCGGATCCGACTTTTTCCAAGGAGTGCGGCGTGCGCGAAACCCCGATGCTGAGTCCGACCGATACGGAACTCCTGTCCGCGTTGCCATTCCCGGCGGCGGTCAAAACGGTGGCCGACCGGCGGTATGTGTTCTGGAACAAGGCGGCCGAGGATTTTCTGGGCATTCCGGCGGGGGAGATCGTGGGCGGGACGGGGGAAACCCTGTTCGAGGCAGGGGCCGTCGATGCCTGGCGCGCCGCCGAGGGCAAGGCCCTGGCCGGTTCCGGCCCGGCCACCGCCCGGATCCTCGGCTTCCCAGCCCCCGGGGGTCTGCTCGATTTCGAGGTCCGGGTGCAGGCTCTGGTCAGCGGCCCCACCCCCCGCCTGCTCCTGACCTTCCTGCCGGTGAAGCCCCTGCGGGAACTGGAGGAGGAGGTCCGGCGGGCCCGCGAGGATCTGATCGCCGGCTTCAACGAGGGGCGCAAGGCCTTCGCCCTGTTGAACCATCAGGTCCGCACCAGCCTGAGCAACATCACCGGCATGCTTGGCATGCTCCTCGACCAGGAACTGGCCACGGGTCAGCGGGAACTGGCCGAGACCGCCCTGGTGTCCGCCATCGCCATTCTGAATATTCTCAACGAAGCCGGCGCCTCCCAGAAACGGGTCGGCCGTCAGCTTCCCCTCGAGACGGTCGAGTTCGACCCCGGCCGCCTCCTGGAAGCCGTGGTCGAGCAGTATGCGGAAACCGCCTTCCGCAAGGGTCTCGACCTGGCCACCGTGATCCAGGACGACGTGCCCGCCACCGTGGTGGGCGACCCCGGCTGTCTGCGGCAGGTTCTGCAGAACCTGCTCCAGAACGCGATCAAGGCCATGGAGCGCGGCTCCATCAGGATCCGGCTGTGGGTCCAGGCGGTCCGTGGCGACGAGGTGCGCCTGCGGTTCGAATGGCCCGGACTGCCTGAAGAGATCGCCCTTCTGGTGATCGAAGCCGGGTCCGGAGCTCCGCCCCGCTCCCCCTACCTCCAGCTCGAAGGGCGTGTGCCTACCCTCGATTTCCTGCCCGGCTGGCATGTCGCCGAGATCCTGGGGGGGGAACTGTCGCTCGACGGACCGCCCCGCCGACCGCCCTGCCTGGTGTTTTCCTGCCCCTTCCGGAAATCCCCGGGCCCGGGGATGACCCGCGGCCCGGTTGAGCCGGTCCGCCATGGCACCTTCCTGGTGGCCCACCCCCATGACGCCACGCGGTCGGCTCTGGCCGAGCAGTTGGAAGCCTGGGGCGCCTCCGTCCTGCAGGCCACGACCCCGGGCCAGGTCCAGTCCTTTCTGGAGGCATCCGCCCGGCGTCCCCAGCCGCTGACCGCCATCCTCCTCGACACCTTCTGGATGGGCCAGCCCGGCCTGCATCTCACCGAGGTGGCGCCGGGCTGTCATCAGCTGAAGGGCATTCCCTGCCTGACCATCCTCCCCTGGGAAATGGGGGATTCCTATTCCCACCGCCCGGAAGGCAGTGGGATTCCCGGTCTGTCACGGCCCATCCTGCCTTCCCGCCTGGCCGACCGTCTGGCCCGGCTGTTCCGGTCTGTCTCCGGCCAGGCCCGGGTGGGCGGGAAGCCCCGCCTCGAGGTGCTGGTTGTCGATGACAACCGGACCAACCTCCGGGTGGCCTGCCGGATCCTGGAGAA
>CAZKPI010000978.1:0-1776 GCA_964554555.1 uncultured bacterium | reverse complement strand
GGAGTTCGAGTTCCAGCCCCGGGCCGGCGGCCCGGCGAAGAACATGGACGGATGAAACGACAAATCCCCGGGAAGGGCCCGGGGA
The DNA here is from genome assembly GCA_964554555.1 of uncultured bacterium. GTDB lineage: Bacteria > Muiribacteriota > Ozemobacteria > Ozemobacterales > Ozemobacteraceae > Ozemobacter. The sequence continues at coordinate 1,691 of CAZKPI010000978.1, read as the reverse complement.
TTTCTCATTGGACAGGGCGTTCTAGGGAAGCTGGATGCCGGAGACACTCCGCGGGTTCACGTATGAGCCGTTCCTCTTGATGCCCATGTGGAGGTGGGGGCCGGTGGTCCACTGGCCGGTGTTGTCGGAGCGGGCGACCTCCTGGCCCTGGGAGACCCGCTGGCCGGCGCGCACCGAGAAGCTCTGCAGGTGGCAGTAGAACGACTCGATCCCGTTGTCGTAGCGGATCTTCACGTAGTTGCCGCCGCCCGATTCCCACCCGGCGGCGATGACCTCGCCGTCACCCAGCGAGTTGAGGCGGGTCCCGTTGCCGACCGGGAGGTCGATACCATTGTGGAAGCTGTGCCCGAACAGGTCGCGGGGCCCGAATTCGGACGAACTGTGGCTGGGCATGGGAGAGCAGGGGGCGCCGCCGAACCGGCCGTTCCCCGGGGTGACGGGGGTGTCGTTCGAACTGCCCGGCTGATTGACCGGAGTCTGCCCCGCCGGCTTGGCCGCCGTCGATACGTAGTTGGCATGAACGTAGGCCGTCTGACCATTGTAGGAGATCTTGTACCAGTCGCCCGAGGTGCCGATAATGGTCACCTTGTCGCCCTGATGCAGACTGCCGATGATGGTTCCCCATGGGCCACTGCGGACGTTGAGGCTGGTATCAACCTGGACGGTTCCCTCGACGGGGTTGCTGGCCGATGGGGAGTTGTCGGGAACGCCCGGCAGGGTCAGTTCCCAGCCGGGGAGAATCAGGCCGGGGTTGTTCGCCAGCGACGGATACTTCGCCTTGTTGGCCTCGACGAGCTCGGGATACTTGTGGGGGTCGCCGAGGAAGCGGGCCGCGATGTCCCACAGGGTGTCGCCCGCGACGACCGTGTAGACCTTGTTCTTCGCCGCGGCAGGCGCCTCGCTGGTTCCCTTGGGGGGCTCCGGGGCAACCACGGCGGCATCGGGGGCGGTGCTGACCTCGTGGGTCGTCTTGACCGGTTCGTCGGCGATGGTCTCGGTGGCGGCCCAGGCGGCCGGGCTGACGGCCAGACTCAGGCCCAGGACCGCGGTCAGAAACAGGGTTCTCGTCGATTTCATGCGGCCTCCAAGGTGCGAGAGTGATTCCTTGTCATTCTACCGGGAATCACGGCGAAAGTTTCCATCCATGACCAGGGAAAGGATCAATTCCCGAGAGACCATGTGGACAGGTGCCATTTGTCGCCATCCACATGGAACCCCAGCAGGCGTCCGTCGGGCATCACGGTCACGTGGCGCGGCAATTCGGGCGACAGGTACGGGATCACCCGGATGTCCGCCTGGGCCAGCACCTTGCCGTCCGGGGCAAGCCGACAGACGCGATGCCGATGAATGACGCCATCGTCGTCGCAGGCCACCATCTCCAGGTAGACGTTCCAGGAGGCATCGACGCCCAGGACCTTGCCCGACACGAACCGGGCTCCCCGGTCAGCCGGGACGTCGAGCGGGAACGAGGCCAGGATGACCTCCCGGGTGGGGGAGGCCTGGGTCAGCCTGCCCAGTTCGATGACCTTGTCGGTTCCCTTCACGAAGTAGGGATGCCCCTCAAGGTCGGTGTAGACCGAAAGTTCGCCCAGCTCGGTCTCGGAGGCCGTGTAATGCTCGATGATCTCGCCCGCCGGGTTGAACCGCAGAAGGGCGTTCATCGCCGGAATGTCGATGAGGACGTTGCCCTT
>CAZKPI010000977.1:0-1780 GCA_964554555.1 uncultured bacterium | reverse complement strand
TCGGCGCTCCAGCTGTAGCGGATATACTGTCCGTCCTTGAAGAAATACGCCTTGTCGGCGAACTTCCCGGTGCCGCTGACCGCCGCTTCCAGGCCGGCGGCGAACTCCCGGGGGAATCCCGGCCAGTTGCCGGCGATGGGCTTGGGATAACCCTTGTCGACGGCATTGGCGGTCCAGTCGAACGCCAGGTAGCGCTCCCCCTTGAAAAAGTAGGCCTTCCCGGCGAACCGGCCCTGGCCTGACACGGCGGCATCGATGCCCGCGCAGAAATCGGGCGGGAATCCCGGCCAGTTCTCCGCCACAGGCCGTGGGAAGCCGGGTTCGATCTCGCCGGTGGTCAGGTCGAGGCGCAGGAAGCGGTCTCCCCGGAAGAGGAAGCCCTTGTCTGCCTGGGGTCCCTGGCCGTTGACGGCGGCGTCGGGGGCGCCGCCCAGGAGGTTCCAGACCTTCCCCCAGTCGGGGTCGCCGGCGATCGTTGGGCCCGCGCCCGCCAGGAGCGCGCCCAACGTCAGCAGAAAAGCCAGGGTGGGCCAGGGCCGGCCGGCTTGGGCGCATGGCCGGGGCTGTTGGGACCTGTCGGGGGAAACCGGCATGGCGTGGACACGTGGACTGGGCATCGCTCTTCTCCTCCGGGAAACTGTAGCGGATGGCGGTCTGGACCGCAGTCTACCATACCTTTCCGGCGGTGTTCCCTGGGTTCCCGATCAGGGGGGCGCGGTGCTTCCTGGCCGGGTTTTGTCCATCCCGCCGTGCGGGCGAAGATAGTCGACCAGCGGAAAAGCAGAAGACCCGCCTTGTGGGCGGGTCTTCCAAATGGTGTGAGACTGCTTGGCACAGTCTTCCGGGAGCCCAGCGGCTACAAAGAAAGCCTCGTAAACTCTCTCTGGGAGAGAAAGAGAGATTTTTCGATCCGACCGATACCCCCAGGAATACCCCCAGAAAATCAAAGTGCCCCCCGAAAAACGGATCTCTCGTTTTCGCCGATTTTCGTGGGGGTCCGACCCGCCGACTGAGGGTAGCACACCCTGGAACAACCTCGCGGGTCAAATTCGGAGAAGCCGGGCCCCGTGGGAGATGGCGGCAATTTCCACGGCCGCCGTCCCGACCCGGTAGACCATCCGGTAGGCCCCAACGATCCGTTCCCGGACCTCGGGTTTGTTGACCTCTGGAACCACCCGGCCCGCCTCGGGGAACTGGCCGATCTCCTCCGACATTTCCACCAGGCGCAGGCAGAACACGTCCGCCGCCCCGGGAGAGTCGGCCGCGATGAACGCCCGGATCTGGCGCAAGTCCCACAGGGCGCGGGGGGACCAGACTACTTCGAGAGCCATTCCTTGACCTGCCGCTTCACCTCGGCCAGGGGGATGCCTTTCCCCTCGTCGAGTTGCCGCAACCCCTCTTCGACATGAGCCCGGAAATACAGGCTATACATGATGTCGTCCAGGGTGGCATCATCGGGCAGGGCTTCGATGGCCTTGATCGCCTGTTGCTTGATCGGTGACATGGTTTCCTCCCTCGCAAAGCCTGCCTCCACTATACCACGGGTGAAAAAACGGACCTGGGGGTCAAGTTCAAAACCGTGGCTTAGGGGTTTACCTCTTTCGGTGTCATTTATCCCTTTGATCGACCGGAAACCCCATGAATACAGGATTCTTGCCGATACCGTTGGTATACGGAGCGAAAAACCCTATACCTTCCGCTCAGGCCCGACCCTGATGCTTCTCAACCGCCGCAACGAGTTTGCCCGCGAGGGGCAAAGCCTGTTGCTGAATCCAAGACC
>CAZKPI010000976.1:0-1784 GCA_964554555.1 uncultured bacterium | reverse complement strand
TATTTCAATAACCACCTACCCCAATCCGGGAGGGGGGACCTGAACGGTTACGAAAAACTTGCTACTGGCAGCCCGTCGGCGGTATCCTTGAGGTGTGAAGCCCGGGCACCGCCCGGCGGGTCTGCTACAGAGATAATAGTATTTTTTACGAACTCTTGTCAAGAAGCTCGTAACGCTTACGAGGAGCTGGTTTGTGGGCTTAGGGGATCGAATAAAGGCGGCCAGAAAGAAGTGCGGAAAAACGCAAGCCGCAATCGGTGAATTGATCGGGGTTAAGAACTACGTGATCGCTGATTGGGAGAACGGACGCAGTTCTCCAGGGGCAGAAATTCTTCCAAGGCTTGCCGAGGCATGCGAATGCTCGCTTTGGGACTTTATGGGTCCCCCCGATGATCCTCGCGAGCGAGGCGCGGTCCCGATCTACAAGTCGATCCGGTGCGGAGACTCCAAGGACGGGCTGGGAGTGACCGGCGAGATCGTCGGGGAGCTTCCATTCGACCACGCCACCGTCAGGTCCGGCGTGTTCGGAATCATCGCCAAGGGCGATAGCATGTGGGGGCCGTCCGGGTGGATCCAGGACGGGGCCTGGGTCCTGTTCCAGCCTTGTCAGCCCGACTTTCTGCCGGATGGGAAAATCTGCTGCCTGACCGTCGAGGGCTACGCAGACCCGCTATGCAAGCGCATCAGATTGGATCCAACCGGGCTGGTTCTGGCCAGCGACAACCCATCCTACCCGCCGATCTTCATCAAGCCAGGCCAGCGCGTCATCAACCACGGCACTTGGTTCGGGAGCTGGGTCCCGGCTCCAAGAAATGGAGTGCATGAGCCTCCAGAGCCATACGGTGGGGGGAAGATGGGATGAGCGCAATCGTGCTTGCCCTGGCAATGACTTGGCTCAATCTTGTTCCGGCCCTCGCGCATCCAGGCAGTCTTGATTCCAGGGGCGGTCACCACGACCGCATCCATGGGGGATACCACCATCATGCCGGCACCAACACGGGCGGCTCCAGAAGGGGCAGTGACGCGCCGAGACCGGATGTCACAATTTGGGAGATTCTTCGACCGGTCGCTGTTTTGATTCTGGGACCCTACTTTCTGCTGGTGATGTTCCTGGGGACCATACACGCCATTGGCAAGGTGGTGACGCTGGCGAGGAAGATGGGATGACGAAGAAGCTTGCCACCGTGCTCGTCCCCTCCATTGAGGGGAAGATCATGACCATCCGGGGGCACCGGGTGATTCTCGACTCGGACTTGGCTGAATTCTACGGGGTTCCGACCAAGCGCCTGAACGAACAGGTGACGAGAAACATCGGCAAGTTTCCCGAAGAGTTCATGTTCCAGATCACCAAGGAAGAGGCGTCTGATTTAAGGTCGCAAATTGCGACCTTACAGTCTGGAAGCCACTTCCGATACTTCCCTCGCGTTTTCACTGAACATGGCGTCCTGATGGCGGCCAACGTCCTGCGGTCCGACCGGGCTGTCACGATGAGCGTCGAACTGGTGAAGGCGTTCGTCAGGATGCGGTCGGCCCTGATTGCCGTCCCCGAGCTGGCGAAGAAGGTGCTGGCCATCGAGGAGAAACTTTCCGGGTTCCAGGAGCAGTTTGACTTGTTCCAGGAACTTGTTCTTCCGCTCATCACCGTCCACCAAACAGAGCCGAAGAACAAGATCGGCTTCGATCCTGCCGGGCCGAAGAAGAAGGAGTGATCATGCCCAAGACCACCAAAGTCTCTCCCGATGGTATGATTGAGAAGTGGAAGGCGAAGAAGCCGACCAGGAAGA
>CAZKPI010000975.1:1555-1784 GCA_964554555.1 uncultured bacterium | reverse complement strand
CCAAACCCCCGGCGCCGCTCCCGCCGCCCCCCAGGACCCGCTGGCCGCCCTGCGCCAGGACCTCGAGAAGGCCCGGGCCGAGGCCGCCGACTGGAAGAAGCAGTATCACCGCGGCCTGGCCGACTACGACAACCTCCGCAAGCGCACCGCCAAAGAGGTTCTCGAGGCCTCGACCCGCGGCAAGGAAGACCTCGTCAAGAAGCTTCTGCCCGTTCTCGACACCTTCAAC
>CAZKPI010000975.1:0-1545 GCA_964554555.1 uncultured bacterium | reverse complement strand
AGATGGCTGAGGCCAAGGTCGACAAGAAGGTGATGGAGGGCATCGAAATGCTGTTTTTCCAGTTCTCCGACGTGCTCGAGAAGGACGGGCTGAAGGCCATCCCGGCCCTGAACACGAAGTTCAACCCCGAGGAGCACGAGGCCATGATGCGCAGTTCCGACCCCTCGAAGGAGGACGAGATCGTGGTCAAGGAGTTCGAGATCGGGTACAAGTACAAAGATCGCGTCATTCGCACCGCCAAAGTGGAAATCAATTCGAAGTGACGGGCCCCGCCCGTCGCCGGACCAAAACTTAGGAGGAAACCATGTCACGGGTGATCGGAATCGACCTCGGAACGTCCAACTCGGCGGCCGCCGTCATCGAAGGCGGCAAGCCGGTCATCATTCCCAGCGCGGAGGGCGTGTCGATCGGCGGGAAGGCTTTTCCCAGCTACGTTGCCTTCACCAAGGACGGCCAGCGGCTGATCGGCGAGCCCGCCCGCCGCCAGGCCGCCACCAACCCCGACCGCACCATCCAGGCCGCCAAGCGGAAGATGGGAACCTCGCACAAATACCGGATCGACGACAAGGAATACACCCCCCAGGAGATCTCGGCCTTCATCCTGCAGAAGGTCAAGCGCGATGCCGAGGCCTTCCTGAATGACAAGGTGACCGGCGCGGTCATCACCGTCCCCGCCTATTTCGACGATGCCCAGCGGCAGGCCACCAAGGACGCCGGCGCCATCGCCGGCATCGAGGTCAAACGCATCATCAACGAGCCGACCGCGGCGGCGCTGGCCTACGGCCTTGACAAAAAGGGCGACCGCAAGATCCTGGTCTTCGATCTGGGCGGCGGCACCCTCGACGTCACCATCCTGGAGATGGGCAACGGCGTCTTCGAAGTGCTGTCGACCAACGGTGACACCCAGCTGGGCGGCACCGACATGGACCGTCTGACCCTCGAGTACATCATTGGCGAGTTCAAAAAGAAGGAAGGGGTCGACCTGTCGAAGGATTCGATGGCCCTCCAGCGCTTGCGCGAAGCGGCCGAGAAGGCCAAGATCGAGCTGTCGACGACGACCACCACCGACATCAATCTGCCCTTCATCACCGCCACCGCCGAGGGGCCCAAGCACCTGGTCATGACCCTGACCCGGGCCAAGCTCGAGGAGCTGATCGATCCCCTCATCGAGCGCTGTAAGCCCCCCATTGACAACGCCCTGCGCGACGCCAACCTCAAGCGCTCCGACGTCGGTCACATCATCATGGTGGGCGGCCCCACCCGCATGCCCTGCATCCAGAAGCTCCTCAAGGAGCACTTCGGCAAGGAGCCCGAGCGCGGGGTCGACCCGATGGAATGCGTCGCCATGGGCGCGGCCATCCAGGCCGGCATCCTGCAGGGCGAGGTGAAGGACGTCCTTCTGCTCGATGTCACCCCGCTGTCGCTGGGCATCGAGACCCTGGGCGGCGTCATGACCACCCTCATTCCCCGCAACACCACCATCCCCACCAAGAAGAGCCAGGTCTTCTCGACCGCGTCCGACAACCAGCCCGCCGTCAGCGTCCA
>CAZKPI010000974.1:0-1787 GCA_964554555.1 uncultured bacterium | reverse complement strand
GGGGGGTGGGATTGCTGGCCTGGAAAATGCAAAGGAACAGGGCGATGAGCATGTTCCAATGGCTGGACGAGGTGTTCTCGACCGAGGACCAGGCCGCCCTGCGGAAATACACCCTCTGCTGTCTGGGGTGCGGGTTGCCGCGCCTCAATCCTGCCGATGCGGTCTGCCCGGTCTGCGGCAGTACCAGCTGGGGCTGGCTGGCGGGGGGGTGGTGGCCGCCGCTGAAGATGGTCACCACCGGTTTTCTGGTTTCCTGGTTCCTGCACGACATGTGGCTCAGTCTGGCTCCGGGGCTCGCGCCCATCTGGGTCGCCCTGGCGCTGGGGGCGGCGACCTTTCTCGCTTTCCTGCGCTGGGCCAGGGCCGAGCGCTTTGCGGCCGACACCCTTCCCTGGTCGTTCCTCCTTCTGGCCCTGGTCAGCGGCGGACCGGTGCTCCTGGTGCTCGGCGGCCGCTTCCCCTGGTTCGGCGGATGGCTTCTGCTGGCCTGGTTTGCGGTCAGCTGGTTGTTCCTTCAGCACGACCAGAGCCTGATGGCGCGGGGGACAAGCCCCTGCCTGACCTGGGTGCTCCAGGCCATCGACCGCCGGCGGGGCAGGTTGGTGCGGAACCGGGTGCGGGTCGAGGACGAACTGGACCGGATCGGCCCGGTCAAGGCGGCCGGGAGGCTCGGCGAACTGCGGGGGCGGCTGGAATACGCCCGTGACACCCTGCGCCGCGAGATGGCCGACCTGGATTCCCAGCGCGACTACACCCTCGTCGTCTGGCGGTTCCTGTTCTGGAAGAACTGCCTGGGCAGTCTGTTCACCGTGCTGGGCGGCATCCGGGCCGGGGATCTCGATGTGGCCGAGGGCATCAACCGCGGCCTGCGGGCCGAAATCCTGCGGGTCCGTCAGGACCTGACTTCCGCCATCGCCGCCGGACGGGCGGGGGCGGGCGAGATCGCTGACTGCATCAGCCGTTCCCTGGCCATCCACGAGATGATCCGGGACGGCCTGACCGCGCGGCGGGCCCAGGAGGTGCTGGCCGAGGTCGACCGGTGGAGTCCGCCGGCCTGGTCTGACCCTGGCAACCCGCTGGTGGTTGCCGGGCTCGACAGCTCGGAACGGGTGCTGAACCAGGTTTGCGCCGGCTTCCGCTGGATGGCCGACGACCCGACCCCCCCCGCCGCCGAAGATTGAACCGGCCCCTCCTCCTGCGCCGCCATGGTTCCCTCGCACCATGGGGGAATAAGGTATCATTGGGAAAGAGCGATCTCATGAGGAGGGTTTCCGTGATGTGGTCGATGATGAGAGTGATGGTGGCGGTGTTTCTCCTGGCCGCAGGGAGTGCCCTGGCCCAGCCGGCCTCCGGCAAGCTTCCCTGGGAAGACCCGCAGACCGGTTTTGCCAGCCCGACTGGCACCTGGACCACCGGCGGGGGGACGACCTCGACCATCGAGACCACCGTCGAGACCTCAGGCGGGTCGAAGGACGACGGAACCATGGTTTCCGACCATGGAACCGACCAGCAGAAAGGGTTTGTCGACGGCTTCCTGAAAGATGCCTCCGATAAGATCAAGGGGGCGGGCGGCGGTTCGGGCTGGGTCTGGACCTGGCAGAAGAAATGGAAGATCGGCCCCGACGGCAAGCCCTATGAGGTCAACGAGGACTGGCAGCGCGGCAGTATCAATGCCTCCATGCCCAACGTGCCGGTGTCCAATGACGGCAAGACCCCAGCCGCCGGGCCCGACGGCAAGCCCGCCACGGAAACCGCGCCGGCGGGCCCCGCCGCTGTCTGCCAACCCG
>CAZKPI010000973.1:0-1788 GCA_964554555.1 uncultured bacterium | reverse complement strand
GTTCTTCCAGGCCCGCAGAGGGGATGTCGACATGCCCCCATTAAACCAGACCCGCCCGCCCCGCGCAACGGGGCGGCGCGCCGACCGGGCCAGGGGCCGGGAACCGCACCGCGGCATCCCTGGTGATCATCCCGCGTTCCCGTCGGCCCGGGACAGCCATGCCGCCGTCCCCGGCGGGCATTGGTCTTCCTGCCTGGACGACGATCCGTTCTGCCGCCAGCCGCCGGTTTCCAACCAGCCGCGCGTCTTGCCGCATTGTTCCTCCGCGGCCGGGGCCTCTCTGCCTGTCTGCTTGCGGGAAAAAAGGGCCGGCCCGGGGAATCTGGCGGGGAGGTCAGCGTTCGGGTATCCTGGAGACGGCGGGTTCTCAACGGCTTCAACGGCGACGGGAAGCCAGGCCGAATCTCCCGGTCCCCGACCGGCTCCGGCCGTTGAGGGAAAGCCATGGCCCCCCGAAACCCAGGGGGTCCGCCTGGATCTATGGAGGTGACCGGATCATGAATCGCCCCGAACGGAACCTGGTTGGCTGGATGCTCTGGCTGGGGCTCGGCCTGCTGGCCAACCGGCTGGCTCTGGCCGAACCACCGGCCGGACCTCAACCGATGTGCCGCGCGGTGGGCTTCCGGGTGATCGATCTGCCCTTCCCCCAGGGCAGTCCCCTGACCGTTGCCGTCTGGTACCCGACGGCCGCCGCGCCCGTTCAGCACCTGTATGGAGGAACCGCCCGCGGAATGGTGGCCGTCGATGGGGAACCCCTGGTTCCCCCCGCCTCCGTTCCGCTGTTCCTGTTCTCCCACGGATACGGCGGGTGCGGGTTGTCCGCGTCCTACCTGTGTGAAGCCCTCGCGGCCCGGGGCTGGATCGTCGCCGCCCCCGACCATCACGACCGCCACTCGGTTGCCCGCATCCGCGGCGGCGCGGCGGCCGCCCTCGACCGAAAGGCCTTTCTGGCCCACGCCGGCGAGATCGCCCGCTCCAACCCGGACCGCCGGGGGCCGTTCCTGTACCGCCTGGACGAGATCAAAGCGGTCCTCGACGGCATCCTCGCGGCCGACCCGTTCGGCCGCTTCATCGACCGTCAGCAGATCGCGGTCGGCGGCCACTCGTTCGGGGGTTTTACCGTCCTCGGGCTGTGCGGCACCATCCCCGAGCGGCGCGATCCGCGGATCCGGGCCGTCCTCTTGTTGTCCTCGGGCGCGGCTGGATATTTGTACAATGACAGTGAACTTGCTATGGTACAAGTACCTGTGATGTATTTCCTCGGGGAGCGGGAGAAAGGGCAGAAGCGCGGGGAGAAGACCATGGACGCGCTGGCGAAGAAGATCCTGAAGAGCCTCACCGTGCCGTGGTATTTCCTCGAGATCGCGTGCGGCACCCACTTCTCCTTCAACACCTGCCTGGCCGACACCCTCGCCGCCCGGTTTTTCTTCTCGGGAAGCGAGGACCAGTTCGAGGTCATCCGGCGCTACGCCGTGGCCTTCCTGGAAAAGCACGTCGCCGGCAACCCCCGCGCCGACCAGGTGCTCGCCCGCCCCGACCCGCTCCTGACGCGGTTCGAACGCCGTCCCGCCCCCTGACCGCTGGCCCGGGTCCCCCGCGGCTTGCCCTTCACCGACGCGGAAGCGCGGGGCCCCCGCGGCCGATGGGCCCCGACCGCCCACCCGCCCGCCGCACCCGTTTCGAGTCCCGTACCGCCCGCCCTGGTGACGCCGACCGCGGCCTGACCTTCGACCCCGCTCGCGACGCGGTTCGAACCCCGACCCGCCCCCTGCCATTCGGGCCCCCGCC
>CAZKPI010000972.1:0-1789 GCA_964554555.1 uncultured bacterium | reverse complement strand
CCGCTTCTGGCGCGGGGAAGCTCCGCCCGAGCCCCCCGACCGGACGCCCGCCTTCCCCGCCCTCGTCCATGCCTGGTCCCTGGCCAACTGGCGCCGGCGGCCACCGCCCGCCCCCTTCGCCGACCTGGTGGCCGGCCTGCCCGGCACCGAAGGCCCGGCGCGCGGGCCGTTCGACGCCCTGCAGAAGGTGCGCAACGACGACGCCCACCGGATGAAGACCCGCACCCGCGACCAGGCCGACGACCTCGCCGCCCTCGCCCGCCTCACCCCCGTCGTCGAGGCGGCCGTCGCCCACCTGTTCCCCCCCGACGCCTTCACCCTCTTCCGCGTCGTCGGCCGCACCCCCGCCGGCCTCGAGGTCATCCGCCTGCACGGCCCCCACCCCGATCTCCTGTTCGACACGGAGATCATCGCCCCGCCCCCGGCCGCCAAGGCCGGCCCTGAAGAAGGGCCGCCGGCCGCCGACCTGTTCGCCCTCGCCGGCGGCCGCTGTCTGCCCGTCTACCCCCTGCTGGTGGCCGGCGACGCCGAGACCTGCCGCGACCGGACCATCGCCTGGGACGGCTTCGAACCGGTCACCCTGATGGAGCGGTTCAACCAGCGGAAGCTGGTGCTGATGGGCGTCTGCAGTTCCGGTGAGTCGGAACGCCACGTGGCTCCCCTGCTGGAGGCCCTGCGGCGCAAGGACCTGAGCCTGCGCCGCGGCCAGGGCCAGGACCGCTTCTGGTCCGCCTGGACCGACCTGCAGGAGGATGCCCGCGACACCCTCGAGGACCTGACCAACCGCAAGTATTTCCCCGCCTGCTACCTGGAACGGCCCGACCTCGACCAGGAGTTCGAGCGCCAACTGGAGTTCTCGGGCCGCGCGGTGTGCGTGGTCGGCGCGGCCGGCGCGGGCAAGAGTTCCCTGCTGGCGCACTTCACCGATGGCCTGCTGGCCCGCCAGGCGGCCATCGGCCAGGACCCGCAGGGGCAGGGCGATCTGATCGTCCTGCTGGCCGGCCGCGCCGACTTCGACCTGCCGGCGCCCGCCCCGGCGCCGGCCGCCCTGCTGGCGGCTTTGGTCTGCCGGAAACTGGGCCTGCAGGCCGACACCTTCGGCGCCCTGCCCGAGTTCCTCCAGCGCCTGCAGGACTACTACCCCTACGACTCGCCCCGCCGGCCCCGCCTCTGGCTACTGCTCGACGCCATCAACGAGACCGACCTGTTCCCCGCGATCGTGGCCGGCCTCGACGAGTTCCTGCCGCACCTGGAGCGGTTTCCCTGGGTCCGGCTGGCGTTCACCGTGCGCGAGGGGAACTACCATTCCCTGCGGGCCCGCCTGCGGGGCGGGTCCGGCGGGGCCCGCGGCCTGTTCGCCAACGAAGCCTGGCTGGCCGGCTTCCCCGGACCCGGCGGCGGCAAGCCCCAACCCTTCCTCGCCTTGCGCCCTCTCGACCTCGTCAAGGAGGTGCCGGCCGCCTACCACCTGCGCCAGACCCGTCTCCCCGAACGGGCCTGCCGGGCGCCGTTCGCGGACCTGCCCGCCGGCCTGCGCGAGGTGCTGGCCAACCCGCTCCACCTGCACCTGTTCCACGAAACCTGGCGGGGACAGGACCTGCCGGCCGGCCTCGACCCCCGCGAGGTGTTCCGCCGCTACCTGCAGATGCTGGAAGAGGAGATCCCCGGCCTCGCCGACACCCTGGCCGCCATCGGCCGCCGCCTGTACGAGGCACGGTCGGCCGCCCTGCCCCTGGCCGTCGCCGAGGAACTGGTGGCCGCTTGGCGGCGGCAGGCCCCCACCCCGGCC
>CAZKPI010000971.1:0-1790 GCA_964554555.1 uncultured bacterium | reverse complement strand
GCCCAGGCCCGTCGCCAGTCCCTGCTGGCGAATCCAGTCCCTCCTGCCGCCGCGTCCCCCGCCGCCGCGTCGGCCTCCATCCCGACTCCGCGATTGCCGCCAAGGGAGGAATGACCATGCGCTGGTCCTACCACACGCATACGACCTGGAGCGACGGCGAAGCCGACCCCCGGGTGATGCTGGACGCGGCCGGCCGTTGCGGGCTGGTTGAGATCGGGTTCTCCGATCACCTGACCCTGCACCCCTCGTACCCCAGCGTCGATTGGTCGCTGGCCGAGGGCGAACTCGGCGCCTACGTCGAGGAGATCCTGGCGTTGGCCGCCGCGGCCCCGCCGTCCGGACCGGCGGTCCGCCTCGGCCTGGAAGCCGACTTCGTGCCGGCCTCGGTCGGCCGTCTGCGCGCCCTGCTGGCCGCCCATCCCTTCGACTACGTGATCGGGAGCGTGCATTTCGTGGGGGATTTCCCGGTCGACACGGAGGCCTCCCGGTGGGAAGCCCTGCCCCCCGACCGCCGCGACGAGACCTGGGCGGCCTACTGGCGGGCGGTATCCGACATGGCCGCGGCCCGCCTGTTCGACATCGCCGGGCATCTCGATCTGCCCAAGAAGTTCGGCCACCGGCCGTCGGCCGATCTCACCGCGGAACGGGATGCCGCCCTCGACGCCCTGGCGGCGGCCGGGATGACCATCGAACTCAACACCTCGGGCTGGTCCTATCCGGCCGCGGAGGCCTACCCGGCCATGGCCATCCTGCGGGCGGCGCGGGAGCGGGACATTCCCGTCATCGTCACTGCCGATGCCCACCGGCCGGCCCACCTGTCCCGCGATTTCGACCGCGCGGCCCGGTGCCTGCGGGAGGCGGGCTACGACTCGGTCGTGCGGTTCCAGGGCCGGCGCCGGTCGGCCGAACCCTTGTGAGAACTGCGGTCCTTCCCCTTCCCGCCTCGAGCCATCCCTGCCTGCGGCGATTGGCCGCGGGGCCGTGGGAATCCCCCTGGGGGCGGGGCGGGACACATCCTCATGGAGGCCTTGTCATGCTGATCCGCCTGTTTCTGCTCATCGTCTGTCTTTGGGGTTTCCAGGAAGGGCCGGTGCGGGCCGAGACCCCGGCCGGCCCGGCTGTCCCCGGCGCGGGGGCGGGGCGCCTGCGTCCCGACCTGAAGCCCTCCTTCTGGGTGCGGGGCATGCCCGATGCCATCCAGACCAACAGCTACACCTGCGGCGTGGCCGTCTTCCAGGCGGTGGCCCAGTATTTCGACCACTGGGGGTACCAGGAGACGTATGCCCGCGAACTCCGGGCGACGCCGGAGGACGGCACCCATCCCGCCGCTCTGGTTGAGGGGTTTCGGCGGCTGGGCCTGACGGCCACCCTCGAGGAGGGGCTGACCATCGAGGCGCTCGAACGGCATCTGCGGGCCGGGACGGTGGTCATCGTCGACTACCAGGCCTGGAACGCGAAGCCGGCGGGCAAGGACTACTCGACCGAGTGGGAGGACGGCCACTACAGCATCCTGATCGGGTTCAACGACACCATGCTGTTCCTCGAAGACCCCTCCACCCTGGGAACGGTGGGCTACCTGACGCGGGACGAATTCCAGCGGCGGTGGCACGACTACGAGGTTGAGAACGGGAAGCGGCGGGAATACCGGCAGATGGCCATTTTGGTCCGGGGGCCGTCCCGCCGCCAGCCGCATTTCACCCCCATCGACTAGTCCCTCGCCCGGGTCAGCCGGCGGCGGGACGGAGTTCTTTGTCCAGCGCGTCGGCCAGGCGTTCGTACTGGTCGAGGCG
>CAZKPI010000970.1:658-1794 GCA_964554555.1 uncultured bacterium | reverse complement strand
CGTCGGACTCCCGCCAACTGGAGGTCGAGCTAGCCAACGAGGCGGCTCAGAAGCAGCCGGAGGCCACGCCGGCTGGGGGCTCCGCGCCGCATCCCGAGGAACCTCCCGTGGCCGCGGCAGCCCAGGATCCCGAACCCGAACCGCCCCTCGAGTCCGAGTCGGCCCCGGCCGAGCCCTCGGAGGAGGAAAGCGCTCGGCGAGTCACCGACTTCAAGCGGCAGGTCCGCGACTGCACCAGCGCGGCGATGATCGACCAAGTCGTCGCGCAGGCTGCCAAGCCGGGACTACTGACCGCGAAGGATCTCGCGTTCCTCAAGAGCGTGGCCACCAACTGCAAGAACCGTCTCCGCGGGGCCACGACGCCCAGCCCCGCGCCGGCCAAGCCGGAGAGGAAGGGCCCCAAAGACTTACTGGACACACTGTAATCCCACAACCCGCCTGCCAATGGAGATCACCTTCATGAGTGCCACTGGAAAAAGAGTCAACCGGCTCAATATGGACGACGTGCTCAAGGCCGCGGCCTGGCTTCAGTCGCACCGCACGAGCATGGAAGGGGGCAGCGTTGCCCCGTCCATCGCTGTTGCGGATCTGACCGCGCACCTCGGCCGGCCGATCACGCTCACTCAGATCCTCAAAATGTGCCGTTCCCTGGGGATTGCCTGGGATGGCGGCCGGAAGGCCAAGATGAGGTCGACCAAGGGGACCGCGATCATCGCCCGGGCGCTGTTGTGTCTTCTCGACAGTAAACCGATCCCTGAGGGGCTGTTGGAGAAGCTCAAGGCCGTGGCTCGCCACGAAAAAATCCCCGAGGTTGGCCCGCTCTTCGAGGGCGGATCGCCCAATTAACCCTCGCGCGACTTAGCAAGGAGTACCCAAGATGACTGCTTCGATTTTGATTCGGGACATTGGTCCCATTGCGCGGCTGGAGATCCCGGTTGAGCCGGGGGTCGTGGTGATTCGAGGACGCAACGACACGGGCAAGACCACGGCGCTGAATGCCATTCGGCGGATGCTCGGGCAGGACGTCAAGGTCACGAAGCGCGACGGGAGCGATCGTGGCGAGGTCGATGCCAAGGACGCCTTCGGGGTCAAACTCGGCTTAGTGCGCAACGCCTGCCGGTCAGGCGTTCTGGAGG
>CAZKPI010000970.1:0-639 GCA_964554555.1 uncultured bacterium | reverse complement strand
GATCGAGGGGGACTTGCTTCTGGACGACCTGGTCGATCCCAAGCTGGTCGATCCGGAGGCTGCGGACCGGCACCGAGTGCGGGCCCTCTTGCGGCTCTCGGGGGTCAAGGCGGACGTCACCACGTTTGCCGGGCTGTTTGGCGGCGGGATCGAGGGGCTGAAGGCGGTCGCCAGCCCCAAGACCCTGCGGGCACAGGATGCGGTGGACTGGGCCGCAGGGCTCCATGACGACTGCCACGCGGCCAAGCGGCGCTGTCTGGACGATGCGAAGCGGCTGGAGGGACAAGCCGAGGCCTGCCGGAGTGCTGGCGACTCGCTGGACCTGACGCAGGAGTCGGACGCCACCGTGCTCCGTGAGCGAGTGCGCGCGGCCGTCGTGCACCAGTCGCAGGTCAAGCAGGCGCGAACGACGCACGAGGAGGCCGAACGGAAGGCCGAGGAGGCGCGGAAGCTTCTGGAGCAGAACAGCCGGGAATACTCGGGCCCGAGCTACGAGGAGGCCTGCGCCCAGGTGGAGTCCTGCGAGAAGGTGCTTGCCTCGGCCAAAGCTGCAGTGGCCGAACTGCGGCGGCAGTTGGCCGAGGCCGAGGCGCACGCGACGAGCTGCCAGCACGCCTGCGACCAGGCCATCGAGGCGAG
>CAZKPI010000969.1:436-1795 GCA_964554555.1 uncultured bacterium | reverse complement strand
GGCCGCAGTCTGCGGGTCTGTTACGACACCCCCAACCTCATCGCCGTCGATGCCTTCGGCCGGTTCGCCTGGCAGGAACAGGGCCCCTACACCAAAGCTTTTCACGCCCGGATCGCCGAACGCATCCGCCGCCTGCTCGCCGGCGCCCCCTGAACCGGCTGGCCGAGGCCGGTCGGACATGTCCTTGCCTGGCACGGCGGCCCCTGACAGGCCTTCGGCCTGCCTGGGGGGAATGGGCCGGCGCCGGGACCGGCGCCGGGGCCGGGCTCAGTTCTTCGTCGCCGGCATGGGAGCGGGCTCAGCGGAAGAGCCTGCCAGCCGCTTGATCCGGCCAGGGATGCTCTTGATGTAGCCGGTGAAGCGGTCCCAGTGGAAGAGGTAGATGGTGCGCTGGTACGGCATGGCGTCCTTGTAGTAGGTCTCCTGCTGTAACTCCAGCGTTCCGCTCTTGACGAACAGGAAGGCGAAGACGGCCAGGATCACCGCGAGGATGACCACCACCTTGAAGCATCCGCTGAAATCCGATTCGCCGGCCATGGCTCTTCCTCCCCGAAACATCCCCGCCGCCCGACGGGGGGCGGCGGCACGGGCAGTTCAGGTCACAGGTCGAGACCGATCTTCAGCCCCTTGATCTTCTGCAGTTTTTGCAGGCCCAGCACCACCCCGGGCATGAACGACTCCCGCTGGAAACTGTCATGCCGGATGGTCAGCACCTGTCCGACGTCCCCGAAGATGACCTCCTGGTGGGCCACCAGGCCGGGCAGGCGCACCGAGTGGATGGGCACCTGCTCCGGGTCCTCGACGTCGTCGCGGCCCATCGCCCGCATCATGCACTCCCGCGTCCGGCGGGCGGTGCCCGAGGGCTTGTCGAGCTTCTGGGGGTGGTGCATCTCGATGATCTCGACGTGGGGCATGTAGCGGGCCGCCTTTTGGCAGAATTCCATCATCAGCAGAGCCCCGATGGCGAAGTTGGGAACAATGAGCACCGGTGTTCCGGTCTTGCCGGTCAGGTGCTGAAGTTTCTCAATGTCCTCCGGGGACAGGCCGGTGGTGCCCACCAGCACGGGAACCTTCTCCTGCAGGCAGATGGCCACGTTGTTGGTCACTGCCTGGGGAACCGTGAAATCAATGGCGAGATCGACCTTCGCGTCGGACAGCGTGGTCTGCAGGTTGTTGGTCACCGGGATGCCGACGTGCCCGACATTGACCACCTGGCCGATGTCGTCGCCAACCCGGGCCACGTCGACCCCGGCCACCAGCTGGAACTCCTGGCTGGCCAGCAGGCCCCGGCAGATGACCTGTCCCATCTTCCCCGCACACCCGACCACGCCCACCCGCGGTTTGCCGCTCCTCTCACTT
>CAZKPI010000969.1:0-410 GCA_964554555.1 uncultured bacterium | reverse complement strand
ATCTCTCTCCTTCTATCGGTCACCGGCCGGTCGATCCGAACCCGCCTTCCCCCCGCACCGATGCGGTGAGGGTGGCCACCGGGGAGAAGGTCATCGTGGTGACCGGGGCGAACACCATCTGGGCGATGCGCATGCCCGGCTCGACGGTGAACGGCTCGGCGCCGTGGTTGATCAACAGCACGCAGACCTCACCCCGGTAATCGCTGTCGATCGTGCCCGGCGCGTTCAGGACGGTCACCCCGTGCTTCGCCGCCAGCCCGGACCGGGGCCGCACCTGGGCCTCGAATCCTTCGGGAATGGCCAGTTTGAGACCGGTCGGGACCTTGGCGAACCGGCCGGGGGGGATCGTCAGGGACTCCCGGGAACAGATGTCATACCCGGCCGACCCGTGGGTGGCGCGGGCGGGCAGG
>CAZKPI010000968.1:0-1796 GCA_964554555.1 uncultured bacterium | reverse complement strand
GAGGGGCGGCTGTGCTGTCCCGGTCGAGGGCGGCGGCCGCGGCGGCCACGGCGGCGGCGACGTGGTCGAGATCGGTTTCGGCGAGGGTCAGGGCATCGAACAGCAGTTCCCCCCCGCGCAGGACAGCGAGGACGGGGCGGTCACCGGCCAGCAGTCTCCGGAACAGGGCGGAGGCCCAGGCGGACCGTTTCTGCTGGGAGGGTTCGTTCCGGGTGAGGGCGACGGCGGCGCTGGGGATCTCGAGAGTGGGGAGGGTGCCGCCGCCACAGCGGCCGATGCTGTCGACGACGCGGGCCGCCATGCCCAGGCGGGCGAGGCGGTCACACAGGGCGGCGGCCTTCCCGCGAACCGACGCCGGGGAGGCGTTGAGCATGGCGAAGAGAGGAAGGGTCCCGACGAGCCGGTCGTCGCTGAGGTAGGCGCGGGCGGCGGCGGCCAGCGCGGCGATGGTCAGTTTCCCGACCCGGAAGGCCCGCATCAGGGGCGCCCGTTCGAGGCGCCCCAGCAGGTCGCGCCGGCCGGCGAGGATGCCCGCCTGGGGCCCGCCCAGGAGCTTGTCGCCGCTGAAGGTCAGCAGGTCGACCCCCTGCGCCAGGGCCCCGCGCACGTCGGGCTCGTCGGGGAGGGCCAGACGGACGGGTTTGCGCAGAAGGCCCGATCCGATGTCGTAGAGCACGGGCAGACCGCGGGCCCGGCCCAGCTGTACCAGGGCGGGCAGGGGAACCTCCTCGGTGAAGCCGGTGATGGCGTAGTTCGACTTGTGGGCCTTGAAGAGCATCGCGGTCTGCGGGGTGATGGCCCCCTCGTAGTCCTGGAGGCGGGTGCGGTTGGTGGTGCCCACCTCGACCATGCGGGCCCCCGAGGCGGCCAGGATGTCGGGGATCCGGAATGAGCCGCCAATTTCGATCAGCTCGCCGCGCGAGACGATGACTTCCCGGCCGGCGGCCAGGGTGCCCAGGGCCAGCACCAGCGCGGCGGCGTTGTTGTTCACCACGAGGGCGGCCTCGGCGCCGGTCAGGTGGCGGAGGAGCGCTTCGAGATGGTCTTTGCGGTGGCCGCGCTCGCCGGTGGCCAGGTCGAACTCGAGGTTGCAGTAGCCGGTGACCGCCGCGCGCATCTCCTCGAAGATGCGCTCGCCGAGCGGCACCCGGCCCAGGTTGGTGTGGATCACGATCCCGGTGGCATTGATCACCGGCCGCAGGGACGGACCGGCGATGCGGCGGCAGATCGCCTGCGTTTCGCGGGCGAGGGCTTCGGGGGCGGGCGCCTCGCCGCCGGCCAGGACGGCGGCCCGCGCCTGCGCGATGGCCTGCTGTAAAGCGGGTTTCACCAGGTCGGCCCCATACTGGCGGCAGGCCTCGCGGAGGGGCCCGGTCTGGAGCATCCGGTCCACGCCGGGCAGGGCGCGCAACCGCGATTGGACGTTCTCGTTCATGACAGGAACCTTCCCCCGACGGCGGGGAGATCATCAGAGGGGGCAGGAATCGGACCTGCCACGGACGGTGTTATCCGCCCGCTGCTGGTTTTGAAGACCAGCTGGGACACCAGTCCCGTCCCCTCCAGGCAGGGGCCGGCCGGCCCTGCACGCTGAGTCTACCCGGCGCCCTGGCGCAAGTCAACGGCCGCGTGCCTGCCGGGATGTGCGGTGCCGGGGAATGGCGGCCTTCCGGGCAGGTTCGGAGCGATCCCGGCGGGGCCGGCCGGGGCAAGGGCCGCCGCCCGCGGAACCAGGCCGGCTCGCCGGGGGCCGGGGAAGGCCGCCCCCGCCTCAGGGGAAGAGCGTTTCCGGGGCGAGC
>CAZKPI010000967.1:0-1800 GCA_964554555.1 uncultured bacterium | reverse complement strand
CAACCAGCGCCGCGCCGAGCTGAAGGAGGACAAGATCACCGCCGCCATCCAGTCGGGCATCATCCGCTTCCGGCCGATCTGGATGACCGTCAGCACCACGGTGCTGGGCATGCTTCCCCTGGCCATGGGCATCGGGGCGGGCTCCGATTTCTACCAGCCGCTGGCCATCACGGTCATCGGGGGCCTGTCGATGTCGACCGTCCTGACCCTGACGTTCATCCCGGCGCTCTACATCCTGGTCGACGACATCGTCGAGCGGGTCATGGGGGTCGTGCGGAAGTACGTGTAACCCCGGCGGCGGGGCCGGGACGGATTTTCCGCTGGTGCGTTCCCGCGGGATGGGAGAACCCGGGCCTGGCTGTTCCCTTCCCCGGTCAGCCGCAAGGGCTGGCCCCGCATGGCACGCGAGGCCGCGAGGAACGGCGGGTTCCGGCTCGAGGCGATCGACCGCCTGATCTTCACGCAAGTCCGGAGCAAGATCATCGATGGAATCATGGAAGATCTGGGTCTGCCCGAAAACCCATGTTAGGTCGCCGTGTGTGAATGGCGGTGAGGCAACCGGAACCCTTGACATGGCCAAAGAGGCATAGTAGTGGTGAGTGGTTTCTCACCAACCGTCAATCCCAATTCAACAAAATGGAGGTCGTCCCCATGCGCGAGTTTTCCCGGAAATTCTGTTCGGTCCTTCTGCTTGTGCTTTGTGCCACCGGGCTTTTTGCCTCTGATCAGCCAGCCTACCAGATTCCGCTGATCGGAGAACCGGCCCCGTCCTTCACGGCCCAGACCACTCAGGGGCCTATCAACTTCCCCGCCGATTACAAAGGCAAGTGGGTCATTCTGTTCAGTCATCCCGCTGACTTTACTCCCGTTTGCACGACTGAATTCATGACCTTCGCCAGAATGTATCGGGAATTCAAATCACTCAACTGCGAACTGGTCGGACTTTCCATCGACAGTCTGTACAGCCATATCGCCTGGCTTCGCACCATCAAGGAGAAGATCCGCTTCCGGAACATGCGGAACATCGAAGTCACCTTCCCCCTGATCGAGGACATCAAGATGGAAGTGTCAAAAAAGTACGGCATGCTCCACCCGAATGCGGCTGACACCAAAGCCGTTCGCGCGGTCTTTTTCATCGATCCGGAAGGCAAGATCAGAGCGATGATCTATTATCCCCTGTCCAACGGCCGCAATTTCCAGGAGATCAAACGCCTGCTCATCGCCATGCAGACCTCCGACGCCCACAAAGTCGCCACCCCGGCCGACTGGCAGCCCGGGGACGACGTCATCGTGCCGCCGCCGGGTTCCTGCGGTTCGGCCAAAGAGCGGGTCCAGAAGGCTGGCGACCATCAATGCCTTGATTGGTTCTTCTGCCTGAAGCCTCTGCCCCGCCACCAGCTCAAGCTCGGCTCCCCGGAAGAGTAAGTCAGGGCCTTCTCAGAAGGCATCCGCCATTCCGGCCGGCCCGAAGGTGCATTCCTTCGGGCCGGTTTTTCTCTCTCTGCGGGTGGTCCGGAACGACCTCGCGCGGCACCGAACGACGGCGACAGTCTCCGAAATTCCATCCCAAGATCCGCGATGGGGGTTTTCCAGCCGGAGAAATCTTCGAGGTCGCCCCCTCGAAGGGGGGAGACCTCCCCTGACTGATCGTGGTCGTCGCCTTCCGGTCTCTTGTCAGGGCGGATATGGTCATTTTCTCAGGCTAATCGCCCGATTCCGAGAACACTTTCCCCGAGATTCTTCCTCGGTGGACTTTTGCACATTTTGAAAAAGGTTGACCTGGCCCAGTACCGGGAAAGG
>CAZKPI010000966.1:0-1800 GCA_964554555.1 uncultured bacterium | reverse complement strand
GGGCGGGGCGGCCTCGCGCAGGAGGCGGGTGAGGGTCTGCCGTTCCCCGGGGCTCAGGCGGTGGTCGGCGATGCTGTCCTCGAGCTGGCGCAGGATGTCCTCGAGGTGCGGTCCGGGCGTGGCCATCGTTGCCAGTCGTTCCTTCCGTGGTCGCGCGGCTCAGACCATCTTCTTTCCTGTCTTCTGGCGCAGGAACTCGACGATGTCGGCGGCGGCGGGGGGACAGCCGGGCAGGTGGCGGCCGAACCCGGCCGTGCAGGAGCCGATGCCCAGCCCGCCCTGTGCCTGGCCGCGGAAGCCCTGGCCAAGGCAGATCGGCTCGTCTGACAGCCGTTCGGCGTGGTCCTCCTCCTCGAGGCGGCGCAGGGCGAAACGCAGGCTGGCCAGGCAGGCGGAGCAGGCCTGGTCGGCCCGGACCCGGTCGGGGAGCTGGCAGGGGACGGGCGTGAGGCGGTGCGGGGCGACCGGGGGCTCGTTGATCTGCCGGATGCCGGCCCGCGCCAGGTCGCGGCCGCCCACGCCGAGTTCGGCGGCCAGCTCGATATAGGGGATGTCGCCGGGCCCGAACCCCATCAGGGAGGCCACGTAGGCATCGACCAGCACGGGGTCGCGGCCGACGATGATCCGGTCGAGGCGGGCGGGGGTGCCGCCCTCCTCGAAGCTGAGGTCGCCGACGATGCCGTCGACGATGACGAGGTCGGTGCGCAGGATGGTGTTGAGGACGGCGATGGGCCGGTGCAGGCCGAGGGTGTGAAACCGCCGTTTTTCGGCGTCGGGGATGCATCCTTTCAGGTTCTTCAGCGCGCAGGTCATGCGGGTCTGACAGTGGGCCTTGATGACCGGCAGGTTGATGAGGAAGCCGATCTCGCGGGCCTGGCGGCAGACCTCGACGTGCAGGCCGTGCGCCTCGCAGGCGACCGTCTCGTCGTGCTTGAGGTCGATGAGCGGGACGCCGGTGCGCCGGCTGATCTCCTCATAGCCGCATTCGCGGAAGGCCCGGACGGTCGAGTCGCCCAGCCAGGAGCTTTCGAGGATGACCAGGTCGCGGCACTCGAGCGCCTGCAGGTAGTCGATCAGGGCCGCCACCAGGCGGGGGTCGGTGGTGGCGCCCGACGACGAGGGCTTGGCCACGACGAGGTTGGGCTTGATGCCGATGCGCCGGTCGCGCGGCAGCCAGGCCGGCAGGTCGGCGGCGGCGAACAGCCGGGGAAGCAGGCTGTCGGGGTCGTCCCCATAGGCGATGAGCAGTTCATGTCGTTCCATCGTCGTGCGTCGGGCCGTCGGCCCGCTCCTTTCGCAGGTCTTCCCAGAGACTGCCGGGGTCGGCATGGACGAGGGCATCGACGATCCGGCGCGGCAGGCCGGGCAGGCCGAGCCGCCGCTCCAGGTCGGCGAGCACTGACTTGTACAAGGCCCGCCGGTTCAGCGGGGCATAGGGACAGCGGAAGCCGGTGACGGGCAGTCCGAGGTGGCGATGGACGGCGGCCACGGTGCGTTCGTCGAGCAGAACCAGCGGCCGGATGATCTGCGGCGGCCGCGGGGCCGGGCCCCCTGGCGGCCTCCCCTCGCCGGGATCGATGCGCGGGCGGAAGCTTCCCAGCTTCTTCGTCTCGAACAGGTTCATCAGGAAGGTCTCGGCGACGTCCGTGCCGTGGTGACCGTAGGCAAGGCGGGTGATGCCGTGCTCGGCGCACAGGCGGGCCATGGCCCCCCGTTTCAGCCGCGAGCAGAGGGCGCAGATCGTCCGGCCGGCGGCCGCCGGAACCGGCTGGGCCAACGCAGGCTCAGCCATCTCGCCCC
>CAZKPI010000965.1:0-1801 GCA_964554555.1 uncultured bacterium | reverse complement strand
CCCAGGCCGGGGACCCCTCCGGCGCGACCGGCACGCGCCGGCGTCGATCGCCCGGCCCGGCGGCGAGCCGGCGAAGGTAGCGCACCTGCCCCACCCGGGCGTCGTGGCGAATCACCAGCACCGCCTGCATCGCCCCCCGCCGGTCGGGGATGGCATCGAAATAGGTCAGGCGGGTCTCCTCGCCGATGGACATGCGCATGAGACGCCCATTCGTAGGGCTTTTGCGTTTCCGAGATGAAGCCGGCGACGACCGCATCGGTGTTTTCTGACCCGGTTCCGGCATCGGCAGGGGAAGAGGCCGCGCCCGCCTGGTTCTGGTTGAACGCCCGCAGGATGTTTTTCCCGACCATGGCGATCAGGTCACGGGACTTGCCCTGCACCTCGGCGGGAAGGTCGGTCTGGAAGGAGCGGAAGACCAGGGTCTTTCCGGAACGGTCGACGAGGGCCAGGCTCGAGATCAGGTTCCGGCGCCTGCCCAGACTCTCCAGGGCCCGGTCCAGGATCGGGCCGGCGGCGGCCAGAGACCCGCGGCCGATCTCCGCCACCGCCCGCCGGAACCCCGCCACGAGGGGGGTGTATTCGTCGGCCAGTGCGGCGTCGATCTGACGCAGGCGGGCCTCCTGTGACTCCTTCACCCGTTCAACCAGCAGGCGTTCCCGGTTGTCGCGGTCGCTGGTCACCGTGGCCAGGAACACCCCCGACGGCACCGCTCCGGCCAGCAGGTAGCAGAGGGCCAGCTTGCGGCCCAACCGAGGCCCGGTGAGAACGCCCCACCCGCCATCGGCGGCCAGGCAGGCCAGCAGACAGACCAGGATCCGGGAGCGGTCCAGCCCGCCGCCGGGGGGGGGAGGCCGGGGACCGAGACAGAACAGCATTGCCTTGTCCGCGCCCGGGTGGAGGGCGAGGGGACGGCCGTCCCACCAGGTCTGGTCAAGGTCGGGGGAAAAGCCTGGCAGGGCGGCGGGCAGGCCGGGCGGAAAGGGGGTTCCCGCGGGCCGGACCTCGCCGGGCCGAAGGGGGGACCACCAGCCGAGCGTCATCCGTTCCCCGACCAGCCGATTGAGCCGGCGGACGGCGGTATCGAGCATCCGGCCCGGGTCGGTCCCGCCCCGATGGACGAACGCCACCACAAATCCCGCGTTGGTGCCATTCCGCCCCCCGAGCCGCCACCAGCCGGCCCAGGTTTTCTCATCGCCGTTGAGCAGGTCGACCAGCACCCCGGGGGCCCCCGCCAGCCGCCGGGCCGCCTCGGGGTTGCCGGCAAACCCGCCAATGATCTTGGGGGGCACCTTCGCCCGGGGGTCGAGGATGGCCTGCAGGAACTTCTGCGAAGCGACCACCACCTGGGGACGCTGTCCGGGGAGCGGCACCCGTTTCCCCGCCGCATCGAACAGGTAGAGGTCGAGCAGGCGGGGGTACCGACGGACGAGAGCCGCCGCCCGGCGGGCGAACCCCGCGGTGGTCCAGGGTTGCTGGCAGAGGCGTTCCAGGAGGGCTCCGAAGAAGGGGGCAACCTGGCCCCGGGCGGCCGCCTGGATCAGGATCTCCCGCATCATCTGCCAGTCCTGCTCCTGGCGGTCGAGACGGGCGACTCCAGCCAGGCCAGGACGAGGACGATGGTCAGGCCGGCCAGGACCGCCATCGGTCCGATGCCCGTCGTCCATCCCCCCCCCGTCCGTCGGGTTGGTGTTGCCCCCTCCACTTCCGTTCCCTGGCCTCCTGCCTGGCGATCCCCGGCCCCTGGCGACGGGCTCATGGCCTGGCCGGCGGGGGCACCAACCGCCCCGGGGTCGCCCCCCCC
>CAZKPI010000964.1:1262-1802 GCA_964554555.1 uncultured bacterium | reverse complement strand
GCCCCCTCCCCCGCGCCGGCCATCCCGGAAAGGGCTTGTACAAACTGCCCGATTCCGCCGAACCGGCGGCGCAAACCAGGCGCCAGCAGGAGGTCCTGGCCGCACGGAAGGAGGCCGGCGGGCAGGACGGCGGGCCAGTCCCGGGGCTCCTCGTCGGCGATCAGGCGGCGGGCGTCCAGCGGGTTGAGGGGGGTCGGGGTCAGGAACCGGAACCCCCGGCCGCGCCGGTTGGTGACCAGGAAGGGTTCCCGGGGTTCCGCGCCCAGGAGCAGGTCGTCCAGCCACGGGGCGGCCCCCAGCAGGGAGTGGACCGCCGCCCCGAACACCACGCCGGCCGCCCCTTCCCGCACCGCGGCCACCGCGCCGGACCAGCCCAGGCCCCCTTCGAGCAGAAACGGCCGGCGCCACCGGCGCACCATCAACTGGAAGAGGACGAATG
This sequence comes from uncultured bacterium, assembly GCA_964554555.1. GTDB lineage: Bacteria > Muiribacteriota > Ozemobacteria > Ozemobacterales > Ozemobacteraceae > Ozemobacter. Next base: position 1,363 of record CAZKPI010000964.1, on the reverse strand, counting down.
TTCCCAGCGGCCCGACGAACCCGCCCGCCTCGTTGCCGCGCGCGATGACCGGCCAGGCCCCGTCCCCCCCGTGGTTCCCCCACCCCATCGGGTCCTGGCCG
>CAZKPI010000964.1:0-1233 GCA_964554555.1 uncultured bacterium | reverse complement strand
CGAAACAGGTCGGCCGGCCCGGTCACCATCAGCCCGAGCGGGAGGCGGGCGGCGGCCAGCAGGCGGGCCTCCTCCCCGAGGGCGACGGAGACTTCCAAAAACACCCGTTCCCACCGCGGCCCCAGGCCGACCACTTCCGCCAGCGTTTCCGCCGACGGCTCGAACAGGCGGATGGTCAGGGGGCCGTCCAGCCGGTCGGCCGCTTCCCGCACCTGGCCGGCGGCGGGGGCGTGGAAATCGAGCAGGCATCCGGCACCGGCCTGGGCGATGGCCGCCAGCGCGGCAGAGGTGGCGCGCGGGCCGGGCAGGGCGACGGACCAGCGGGGAAAGACGGGCCGGCTCACCTCAGGACCCTCCCCCGATGGCCATGCCCGGCCGGGGCTCCACGGCGCCGCCGCCGGGCCGCTCCCGTTCAGCCGGCCGGATCATCAGGGCGGCGCTTCCGCGGCAACGCGCCAGGACCTCCCGCTGGACCACGGAACAGCCCTGGAGGAGGAACATGCCGCCGCCCTCGGTCGTCAGGTGGTCCATCGGTAGCGGTCGAGGAAGGTCCGGGGCTGGTGAATATTCCGGCCGCGCCGGTAACGGCGGGCCGTGATGCGGGCGGAAAGGTTGACCAGGCCCATCCGGGCGCGGTCGGCCAGGCTGAAGGGGCCGAGGCGTTCGTGGTACCGGCGCAGGATCTCGCGGGCTTTCGCCCGCACGTCCTCGTTGGGGGCCAGGGTGACGAATGACCACAACAGCGGCTTCATCTCCTCGGCAAAGCGCCGCAGATCGGCGAATCGGCCGGCCAGGAAGGCATCGTCGGTGGGCCTGATGAGGTCGAGGCCGTGGAGGCGGGTCTCGGCGGCGCGCAGAAGGCTGGGCCCGAGGCGCTGGTAGTCGAGCTCGAAGGCGCGATCGAGAATCCGCCTGCTCTCGGCCCGGGAGAACCGGGGGTGGTCGAACCAGATGCGGTCCTGCCCGTGGCACTCGCGCCAGGCGGGATTGGGCGCCAGGCGGCCCTCCTGCTCAAGCCGCCGGTACAGAGCCGTTCCTGGGAAGGGAGCCAGCTCCATGAACTGGATGAAGTCGGGCCGCAGGCCGATCGTGAAGTCGACGTCCTCCTACAGGGTCTGTTCGTCGTGGTGATCGAGGAACAGGATGGTCGAGGCCAGGACCGACAGCCCGTGCCGCCGCAGACGCGCGATGATCGCCGCGGGGTCGAGGCCCTGCACCTTGTCGAAGAGGGCC
>CAZKPI010000963.1:0-1813 GCA_964554555.1 uncultured bacterium | reverse complement strand
CTGCCGGTTCAGGCCCAACTGCCGGTCATCGCCGATCACCAGCCGGTCTACGGCAAGGGCATGCTGCCCGCCCAGGCCGGCCATCCCTTCTGCCACACCGTCCGCCAACTCCTGCAGGACTTCTTCCCCGTCGAGTTCCGGGCCAGCCGCCAGCAGGGGTTCCTTTCCCGCCTCTTCGCCACCGACGGCACCCCCGCGGCCGCGGCCGCCGCCGGCAAGGCGGCCGCCACCACCGGCGAGACGGACAACCGGGTCGGCTTCCGGGACGCCAACTTCCGGGCCCTGCTCCGCTACATCCGCACCGGCCTGGTGGCCGGCCAGCTGGCGGAAGCCCGCCGCGCCGTCCTTCAGCTGGTCGAACTCAGCGGCACCTCGGCCCCCGTCTACCAGACCTACGGCGAGATCCTGATGCAGGAGGGGAAGACCTCGGAAGCCATCGACGCCTTCCACAAAGCCGTCCAGCTCGACCCCGACTGCCACCTGGCCCTGGGCTTTGCCGGCATTCTCTCCCTCGACCGCGGCCTGTTCCAGCAGGCGGTCACCCTCCTCCAGCGCAAGATCGACAAGCACCCGAACTGGCCCGACCTGCGCCGGGACCTGGGCGAACTGTTCCTGCGCAACGACCGGCCGGAGGAGGCCCTTCCCCCCCTGCAGGAAGCCCTCCGGATCAACCCCCGCTACGAGGACGCCCGGGTCCGCCTGGCCGAGGCTTTCTTCCGTCTCGGCCGCGGCGAGGAGGCCATCCGCGAACTGCTGGCCATGTCCCAGAAGACGGCTCCCGCCTATTACCTGCTCGGCCGCTGTTTCCAGTCGGTCGACCGGTTCCCCGAGGCCCTCGAAGCCCTGCGCATCGTTCAGCGCATCTGCCCGGACTACCGCGACACCAACCAGCGCATCGACGAACTGCAGGACTACTTCGTCAAGCTGAACAACCTCATCTCCATCCATCAGAAGATCCGCCGCGAACAACCCACCTATCTCGACGTGCGGCTCAAGCTCGCCCAGCTCCTCGCCTTGGCCGGCCGCCGCCAGGAGGCCGAGGCCGAGTGCCGGGACGCCCTGCTGATGAAGCCCGGATTCAAGGCGGCCCAGGACCAGCTCGACCGCCTGCAGAACCTCCCCGTCTACGAGATCGACCACGCCGATGTCTCCGCCCCCGTCCGCTCTTGCCGCGGCGTGGTCTGCACGGGTTTCCACATCGAGCTCCACCTGGGCGACCTGGCCCTGGAGCCGGCCGTCCAGGAGCGCCTGTCCAAACACCTGTTCTGGTTCCGCAACATCCGCACCGGCAAGACCTGGGAGTTCAAGATCCCCCCCACTCTCTCAACCCGCATCGACCTGAGCGCCACCCCCATCTGCCCGGTGGCCGAGAACGATGTCATCCTGGTGAAACTGCTCAATCCCCAGACCGGCGAGATGCTCTTCTCCGACGCCCACCTGATCGATACCCTGGGCGAGCCCCATTGCCATGTCAAACTCGACTTCTCGGGTTCCCTGCGCCAGATCATCGACCGCCTGCCCCTCATCACCCCGGTGCGGGTCTTCCTGGTCGGGGTGCCCCGCGACACCCTTTTCCCGCCCGGCAAGGACGCTGACGCTCTGACCCCGCCCCTCCTGGTCAACCCCCGCAACGGTGCCCGGGCCGAGGGCCGGGTCGATCCCGACCAGCCCGGACAATTCTGCTTCGTCCTGTCCTCCCCCACCGAGGAGGACGTGGTCCGCATCGGCGACCTGCTGGAAGTCCACCTGGCCAAGGAACCCGGCGAGGGAACCATGGCCCTGCAGATTCGGGTCGGTCCCGACGATCTCGTCA
>CAZKPI010000962.1:0-1813 GCA_964554555.1 uncultured bacterium | reverse complement strand
CCTGCTCGAGCGGGCCGCCCGGGACGGCGCCGATGTCCGGGAGAGTCTGCCCGACGGCCGCCACGCCCTGGAGTGGGCCGCCCGCGAGGGGAACCGGCCGCTGGCCGAACGGCTCCTGGCCAAAGCCGGCCCCGGCCGTTTTCCGGCCGTCGACCAGCCCGGCCGGTGGGGAAGAACCCCTCTCTTCGTCGCCGTCGATGCCTTCCAGCGCGAGATGGCCGGCTTTTTGCTGTCACGCGGAGCTGATCCCATGCGGGGTGACGAGGAAGGGCGCACCCCTCTGCACAGCCTGGCCCTCGACCGCTGGGACGACCGCTCGACCCGCCTCGCCGAGATGCTCCTGGCCAAGGGGGCCAAGGTCGATGCCCGCATGAAGGACGGCACCACCCCGCTCCATCTGGCCGCCGGCCGGCGCGAGGCGTCCGCCATGCGGTTCCTGCTCGGGAAGGGCGCGGACGTCAACGCCCTGACCGAGAACGACGCCAGCCCGCTCTCGATCCTGCTGGGCCACGGTCTCGACGGCGGCACCCGGCCCGCCCTGCAGGTCCTGCTCGACGCCGGCGCCCAGGTGAAGATCCGGTTCCCCTACGGGTCGGGATGCCTGCACGAACTGGCCCGCCATGCCGACTGCCCCGAGGCCGTCGACCTCCTTCCCCTCCTGCTGGGAAGGGGGGCCGACCCCAACGCCCCCGACGGCAACGGCGACACCCCCCTGATCAAGGCCCTGGAGGGCCGCCCGGAGGACGCCTCCGCCCAGGCCTTCGTTCAGGCCCTGCTTGCGGCAGGGGCCGACCCGGCCCGCGCCGGCGGCCAGGGCATCACCCCGGTCATGGCCGCGCTCGACACCAGGAATCCCGAGCGCACCAAAGCCCTGCTCGGTCTGCTGGCCTCGGCGGGCGCCGACCTCGCCGCGCCGGATGCCCAGGGCCGGACCCCCCTGCACCTGCTGGCCGTGCAGGTGGACGAACCGGGAACCGACGCCCTGGTCGCGTTCTTCCTGGCGCGGGGAATCGATCCCAACCGCCGGGATGCCCAGGGCCGGACCGCCCTCCACCTTCTGGCCGAGCGGGGCGTCGCCGGCACCGACCGGCTGGCCCGGCTCCTGATCGACGGCGGGGCGGATCCCAACGCCGTCGACGCCAACCGCCGGACCCCTCTGCACATCGCGGTGAACGAGCAGGACGTGCCGTTGATCCGGCTCCTTCTGGAGAAGCGGGCGCGCCTCGACCTGACCGACCGCTATGGGGCGACGCCCCGCGACACCACCACCCGTCAGGACATCGTCGACCTGCTCACCGCCGCCAATCCCGCGCTGGTCATCCCCCCCGCGGCGCATCTTCCCCTCGACCCGCCCGCCCAGGCCAGCCGGGCGATCGAACTGTTCCAGTTCCTGGACCGGATCTCCGGGAAGGAGGTGCCGATCCGCAAACAGGCCTTCCAGCTCGTCGTCGAACAATGCCCCGACACCCCGCAGGCCCCCCTCGCCCTCTGGCACCTGGCCAACCTGTACCGGTTCGGGCAGGGCACCCCCGACTGGCAGAAAGTTGCCGACCTGCTCGAGACCCTGCTCACCCGGTACCCCCGCGCCATCCGGGTCGACCCCGACACCAAAGTGAAGGAGGCGCTCGACCCGCCCCGCAAGCTTCTGGCGCTCGCCTATCTGAACCTTGGGCGGTATGAGCCGATGATCGAGATCTTCGCCCCCTTGTTCGAGAACCCCGACAATCTCAGCGATTTCGAGTATGGCGGGTTCGGCCTGGATTACGGGGAGGCCCTCGAAAAGACCGGCCGGCGCCGCGAAGCCCGCCGGATC
>CAZKPI010000961.1:0-1813 GCA_964554555.1 uncultured bacterium | reverse complement strand
TCCTCGCTGGCCTGGGACGGCCGCCGCGTCTGGGTGGGCACCGCCAACGACGGGCTGTGGGTGTTCCAGGACGGCCAGTGGTCTGGCCTGAACTCGCGCAACGGCGGCCTGACCGACGACCAGATCGTCGCCCTGTGGAACCTGCAGGGCCGGACTCACCTGTACTCCTGGGTGATGGGCCTGATGGACCTCGATTCCGGCCGGGCGGTCAGCGTGCTGACCAAGGACCGCCTGCGCGACCTGTTGGCCGTGGCGGCCGACCGCTCCTCGATTCTGTTCCTGTTCCAGGGCGGCTTCGTCCGCCGGCTCACCCCGCAGAACGATCTGGAGCCGGTCAGCCGCATCCCCGAAGACTTCTTCAAGACCGCCCGGCAACTGCACCTGGTCGATGGACAGCCGGTGGTGGTCGCCGACCAGGGCCTCCTGGCGCGCGACAGCACCGGCCGGTGGCTGGTGACCTTCTTCCCCACCGAAGGCCGGGACGGCCGGGCCGTAGCCTCGACCCTGAGCCCCGACGGCCGGCTGTTCGTTGCCCTGTCCACCGGCGAGATCTTCTCGGCGGCGGGCAGGACCATCACCCGCCTGGGGAAAATCGACCAGAAGCCCCGGTCCGTGGTCTTCGCCGACACCCTCTGGGTCGCCGGCACCACCCAGCTCTATCGTCTGGCCGACCACGGCCTGACACCGGTGGGACCTTCCCTCCGCGAGACGGTGATCGGCTTCCAGCCCCTGCCCGAACGGCAGGCCGTCCTGCTGGCCACCACCGCCGGACTGCAGGCCCTGCCCCTGCCCTGAGAAAAGTGGCGACTCCGGAATCGGGCAGGATCTGCCGATAGAAAGGAGGTCCGGTTCCGGGGTGGTCGACCGACTGGCGAAGCATCGATGAGCGAGTATCTGCCGGTTTTTGCCGAGGAAATCTTCATCGTCAACCTGTATGGGACCGACGAGGAGATCGTCGAGTTCCAGCACCTCCTGTCCAGCCCCAACGATGAGAAGTGCCTGATGTCGATGGCCCTCATCATCGAGGAGATCAAGCGGCGCCATTTCCTCAAGATCAACTGGCATTGCTGTTGGAGGTGCCAGTATTTTCAGACCTGCAAGATCAACTGGTACCGCGGGGAACGCCACCTGGAGATGCGCAACTGCTGTACCTACTGTCAGAACTTCTGGGAATGCCACAAACGGTTCGCCGAGGAGAATCCGCAACTGCTGGCCTCCACGGAGGAACTCCCACGCCATGACAAGAAGAAGTGAACCCCAAGCCCCTGACCAGGCGCAGACCACGCGTTTCGCGCCGCCTTTCAGCGTGACGGCGGGGCCCTTCCGGCTTCGCGGCGGTCACCCCCTCGTCTTCCTCCTGGGGTGGGTGCTCGTCCTGGTCCTTCTCGGAGTGGGTTCCGCCAGGCCCGCCCGGGCCGACCTCACCCTTCCCGGCCCCTCGGGCTATATCACCGTGCCCGGTCACACCACGATCAAGCCCGGACAGGTGGAGTTCGCCGCCCACGGCCGGCGGTTCTTCATCCCCGGAACCAAGTCCTCCCGCTACCTGACCAACCTGGCCTTCGGTTTCTCCCCCTTCCGCGACTTCGAGGTCGGGGTCCAGAAGGCCATCGATTCACGGCGAGGAGCCAACGACCAGGACCCCGACGCCACCGTCAACGTCAAGGTCAGACTGCCGTCGATGGGCGCCGGCGAGTTCTCTGAATCGGCCTTCGGCATGGTCGTCGACACCAACCCCAACAACTACCACACCTTGTACTTCACGCTGGGCGGGTTCGGCCTCGGCTGGAACTTCGGCGGCAACCCGGGCGCG
>CAZKPI010000960.1:0-1819 GCA_964554555.1 uncultured bacterium | reverse complement strand
GATGCACATTGCCGCTGAGAAAGGGCGGCGCACCATAGCCGTGGCGCGCCTCGCCAGGGGGCTGGCGATTATCCGGCCGTCTTCCTCAGGCACCAGATCGAGCCTGACTTGGTCCTGACGAGGAGCCCCTTGTCGGAGAGGGCGAGCGAATCCTCGAGCAGTTCGCCGCCGACGTAGACCCGCCATTTCTCGTGCAGGCTCCCGGTATGGAGGCACAGGATCCAGCCGTCCTGGGTGCCAATGAACATCAGTTGGTCCTCGAAGACGGGGGTGGTGGCGAAGAGGTGCCGCGGCATGGTCATGACCGGCGCCACTTCGCGGGTGCCTGAGGAGATACGGTACAGGGTGTCCCGGTACCCCAGGAACCCCTGGTCGAGATCGACCGCGATCGGCATCAGCGGGAGACGGTTCGCGGCGGCCAGGAACTTGATCTTGCCGCGGCCGCCATCCAGTTCGGCCCGGATGAGGTTCCCTTCCGCGGAGAGGAAGGTCACATCTCCATCCTGGAAGGCGGGCGGGGTGGCGGGGTGCCATTCCACGCTCTTGGCCTCGTGGACGACGGTTCCTTTGGCCAGTTCGAGGGCCACGATACTGCCGGAGGGAAAGGCGGCCAGGAGCATTCCCTTGGCGGTGCCAAGGAGGGCCCGTTGACCCTTGCCGGAATACTTGGCCTCAGGGTGGTTGTACTCCCAGACGGGTTCCCCGGTATCGGCCTTGACCCCGACGATCCGGCCGTTGTTGCAGGCGAAGCACAACTGGTCGCCCAGCCGCAGGATGAAACGGGAGGTCAGGAACTCCTCGAGGTTCAGCGGATTGAACCGTGACTGGGCATCGATGGCCCGCGCCCAGAGGAAAGCGCCGCTGGCCGGGGAGACGGCCCCCCAGACGCCGTAGTCGAACATCACCAGAAGATGGTCGGGGGAAACGTCCGGCCGCACCAGGATGGGAACGACGGGGGCGGAGGCGAGCCGGGACTCCCCGTTGGCATCGGTCACCGTGATGTCGGCCACCCCGGTGAACGTGGTCGGGTAGGGGCAGTGCTTCGTTTCGACCATCAGGTCGCGGTCGAGGAAAGTGATTTCCTTGGCCCCGGCCACGAAGGGATAGGCGACCCGCGACCAGGAAGGGGCAGGCAGGGCGGGGCGGACATCCCGGCGGCGCAGTTCCCGGCCCGAACCCTCGTCGTAGACGGCGATGCCGGAGGGATCATAGGACCAGACGAAGCCAGGGCCGACCTGGGCGGCGCTGGGAATGCGGACCAGGAACTCCTCGATCGGCTGGTAGCGGCTTTCCACCTTCCACAGAACACGGTCGCCGCCAGTGATGCTTCGGTGGTAGACCCCGAACCCGAGATGGAGAGCCAGCAGGGCGACAATGGTGAACAGGAAGGCGTTGCGCCGTCCGTCGCTCCACTCAGTGCCGAAGACGATCTCGAAGAAGTATTTGACGATGAGCGAGCAGAGGAAGTTCCCCGCGCCCACCGCGAGGAAGGCCGCGCCGAGCAGTCCGGAGACGAGGATGGGGTAGGGGATGCTCTTCGCCGACCAGGAGTTCTGAAGGATGGACAGAATCTCCCTGGCGTTCTGGAGGACGGGGTTCCAGAAGTCGCCGAACCAGGCGTGGAAGATGCCGGCCAGCAGAAAACAGCCAAACAGGGTCGAATAGACGATCGAGCGCAGGAACATCTGCACCAACAGCATCAGGACGGCGAGCGCCCCCAGCATCACGTAGCCCTGGACCGTGAAGATGGGGAAGGTGGTGAACCCGCCCACCGCCTGGCCGAAGACGAAGGCTTCAACCATGATGATGACGGCGAAAG